>CALLJI010000147.1 GCA_938091475.1 uncultured Caldimicrobium sp.
TAAGAGGTTCTGCAGTTTTTGCTATCTCAAGGATTGCGTCAAGATCTATATAATCCTTTGTCTTATCCTTTAAATTTTCCACAAAATGGATATCTTCTTCAAAAGAGGTGATTAAACCCAGATGTCTCTCTGGTACTAAATCTTTAAGTCGAGGAATCACACCTAAAATTGGTATTTGGGTGTATTTCTCGATGGAAGCTCTAATGATAGATTCATGGCGGGGATTTGCTACATGGTTTAAAATTACTCCTTTTATAGATAAATTTGGATCAAAATCTATAAATCCCTTTAAAAGAGCAGCCATACTTCTTGTTGCTTTGGTGCAATCAAGCACTAAAATCACAGGAGCCTTAAGAAGCTTAGCCAGGCTTTCTGTACTACAACTACCAGAAATATCCACCCCATCAAAGAGCCCCCTATTTCCCTCAATAATAGCTATATCAGAAAAACGACTACCACTGTAGAAACTAAAAAGGTTATGTGCCTCATCAAATAAAAAAAGGTCTAAATTTCTGCAAGCATATTGAGCAACTCTACCTAACCATCCCGCATCAATATAATCAGGCCCCTTTTTAAAGGGTGCAACCTTTAATCCCCTCTCTTTCAACAAAGAAATTAGAAGTAAGGTAAAGATAGTCTTTCCAGCACCACCTTTGTGTGAAGCAATCACTAATCTTGGAATAGAGAATAGGGTCATATTTTTTATATTAAATCAGATTAAAATATTGACTAAGGTTTGATAATTTTTTTTCAAGAAATAATTAATTTTTCTCTTCGAAGATTAATATGGAAGGGGTGGAATATAATCCACCCCGAATGCTTTTTAAGTTTTTTTAATTTTTTTGTAATTTAACAGCTAAATTTTTCCTTCTTTCAACTTCTAAGACTAATTTATAGAGTATAGTTAAAACCAGAAAACCTGTTGCCCAAACTCCAAGGGTAATCATCGCCTCTGGAAAGGTAGGCCTATAAGGTGTAACCGTCTCAAAGGCATTGGGTGTAAAACCACCGGTAATTAAACCAATTCCCTTTTCAATGTAGGCACTGAAGAAAACAGCAAGACAAGCTAAGACCAAAGTTGTCTCTTTCTTCCTAGTTGCAGGATTTATTAAAAGAATGAGGGCAATGAGAGCTAAAACCACAGCAGTCCACATAAAGGGAACCCACTCTGCATGCCCCTCAAATCCGATAAATAGATATTGAAAGGGTGCCTTATGTCCAGGAATATTACTATAAAATACGGTAAAAACCTCAAAGAGATAGAATCCTATAAAAACTAAATAGAAGTATGTAACTGTTTTGCCCAAGGTTTCAAAAGCCTTATCTCCAATATCAAAATTAGCCACCTTTTTTAACAAACTCGCTAAAATCACAAGGAGAGCTGGTCCTGAACAAAAAGCTGAGGCTAAAAATTTCGGAGCCATAATGGCTGTAAGCCAGTAGTGTCTTCCCGGTAAGCCTTGATAAATAAAAGCAGTGACAATGTGAATAAGTGGGGCCCACATAATGGCTAAGAAAATGACGGGTTTCAACCAAGATGGATAGGCAACCCCTTTGTAATAAGAATGTAATACAGTCCATGCACAAATGAGATTCAGAATTAAATATCCGTTTAAAACAATAACATCATAGAATAAGATTGAATTTGGAGTAGGATACCTTATCACATTAAAAACTCTCATAGGCTGTCCCATGTCAATCACCACAAAAAGTAAGCACATAGTAATAGCTGCAACAGCTAAAAACTCACCCACCAAAGTCATCTTTCCATATACTTTGTGATTATGCCAATAATAAGGCAACACAATGGTAACAGCTGAAGCTGCAATTCCAACCAAAAAAGTAAAATTAGCAATGTAAAAAGCCCAGGAGACATCTCTACTCATTCCCGTAATACCTAAACCTACCTCTAACTGTTGATAATAAAAAGAAAATCCAATCAATATTAAAATAGCTAAAAAGAAAACCCAAAGCCAATATTTCTTAGTTCCTTTGAGTGCGTACTCTAACATCTTGACCTCCTTAATAATCTCTTTTCATTTTATATAACATAATAAACAGAGGGATTTGTGCCTAATTCAACCTTTCTGCGAATGGCAAATCTCTCCTTAAGAATTTGTCTTACCTCAGAATTAGGATCATTTAAGTCCCCAAAGAGAAGGGCTTTTGCTGTACAAGCCTCAACACAGGCTGGTAGTTTTCCTTCATCTAATCTTTGATAACAAAAGAGACATTTTTCAACTACCCCTGGAGTTCTGGTAGGAAACTCTGGATTAACCTTGCTAATATATGGACGAGGGTCAATCCAATTAAAGGATCTTGAACCATAGGGGCATCCTGCCATACAAAAACGACAACCAATACATCTGTGAAAATCCATCATTATAATCCCATCTGATCTTTTAAAAGTAGCTTTAGTAGGACAGACTCTCACACATGGAGGATTATCACAATGATTACAAAGAAGTAAGAAGGGAAACTTAGATAAATGCTCCATAACCCGCTCATCTCTTAATTCTGGAAAGGCATGTTCAAAGGAATCACTCCAGATCCATTTAATCTCTTTCTTTTTATCTGGTATGTTGGGGACATTATGCGTGCTATGACAAGCCTGTATCGCAGGACAATTATTCATACAATCACTTCCAGCTTCTATACACTTTTTCACATCAATCACCATTCCCCATCTCTGGGCCTTAAGTGCCCCCTCAGGCGCCTTATGCTCAACAGCCTTTACTTCAGCTTGGGAGAGTAAATTTCCCAAGCCTGCAACACTAACTGTACTAATAGATCCAATACCTAATAACTTTAAAAAAGTCCTTCTCTTTATTGCCATTTTTTAACCTCCTCTGGTGCTAAATGACATTTCCAACAATCTGGCTGTACTACTAAGTTTTTATGACATCTATCACAAAATTTTTCTTTATTATCGTGACATTTCATACAAGTTCTTTGTAAACTCATTTTATAAATCTTGCCTTCATTATTTATATAATTTACTTTACCCTCTCTCACTTTTGTCTTTCTCCACTCATCCAAAAATTTCATATGGTAAGCCTTCATATAATCTGTGTCTTCAATACATTTTTTTTCCTCTTTAGGGAGTTCAGGCTTTGGTAAGGCTTCCACTTTTCCAAAATTTAACCAGAAAGGCATAGCAAAGAAAATTATAAAAACAATTATTCCTATAATAACTTTATTAGTATTGTACATCGCTTATACCTCCTCTTCCATTCCTTTTAATGGTCTGTATCTGAGATCTGTCGTTCTCTCTTTTTCACCTTCCATTATAAGGGCATTACCCACTAATTCATGTACTCCTGCAACCACTACATCTGGAACCCAGTATTTCATTAAAGCTGTCAAGGTTGCCCTATCTATAGCACAAATTGCAACTAAAGTGTTTACTCCATAGTTCTTATGTACATATTCAACTGCATTGGCTCTTGGAAAACCACCCCTCATTCTAATTTCCATATACTCATCCGTATTCAATCCAGAACCACTGCCACAACAAAAAGTTTTTTCCCGAATAGTGTTCTCTGGCATCTCAACAAAATTGTTACATACATTCCTAAGGATAAATCTTGGTTCTTCAAATATTCCCATACCTCTTGAAGTGTTACAGGAGTCATGGAAAGTTACTACTATATGATCATTCCTTGAAGGATCGAGCTTCAATTTGTTATGAGCTATGAGATCTGCAGTAAATTCACAGATATGCACTGCCTTGTGATATTTGGCATGCTCAAACACTGTGCCTGTTATGGGCGATTTGGGTACCTCTAAATAGTCAAAAGGTCCAAACATTGTTCCATGATATTGGTGCCAAAATCTCCATTGATGCCCACACTCTCCTCCAATAATCCACTTAACCTTTAATCGCTTAGCTTCTTCGTAAATCTTACTATGGAGTTTTTTAGAAAATTCTATAGCATTAAAAAATCCAAAATTTCCGCCCTCTGAAGCATAAGTACTTATGGTATAATCAAGTCCAATATGATGGAAAAGCAAGACATATCCCATAAAGGTATAAATTCCTGGATCGGCAAAAAAGTCGGCAGAGGGAGTCACAAATAAGACTTCTGCTCCCTTTTTGTTAATAGGTACTTCTATATTTAAACCAGTAATCTCTGCTATGTCTGACATCAAGAACTCTATGTTCTCTTTAATAGTATGGGGCTGAAGCCCCAAATGATTCCCAATAAAGTGAGAATTTCTCAATGGCTTCATAGCCCAATCCAAAGCTATACCTAACTCATGAAGGATATCGCGCATAATGATAGTTACCTCAGCTGTATCAATACCATAGGGACAAAAAACAGAACATCTACGGCACTCCGTACACTGATAAAAATACATATACCACTCTTTTAAAACCTCTTCTGTTAGTGGCCTTGCTCCAGCTACTCTACCAAAGAGCCTTCCAAAGAAGGAAAACTCACCTTTTATAACTGATCTGATTAATTCAGCCCTAAGAACCGGCATATTCTTAGGATCTCCTGTTCCAAGAAAGAAATGGCACTTATCAGCACAGGCCCCACATCTAACACAGATGTCCATAAATAACTTAAAGGACCTAAATCTTTCCATCCTGTCCCTAATGGCCTTAAGTAAGCGCTCCTTCCAATCTTCAGGCAAGGGCCACTTCTCATCCGTGGGTTGCCATTTTCCTAAATTGGGTCTACCCAAATCAATCATCACCTGAGGGTCCACCGCATAACAATATTTGCCAGGTGAAAAATCTGGTTTTATATCCATCCAATGTTTTTCAGGTGTCCTATGCAGGTCCAATCCTTGAAGTAGCTCATCTGGTTTTGGTAGCTTACTCATCTCATCCCCTCCTTAAAACCTACTTTTGAGCAACATTAGCCCATTCTTCATCAATAGGTATACCTGCTTCTTCCATAACATCTCTAAACTTTTCTTGCCACTCAGCATAAGTCACATACTTAACTGGATATTCCCAAGGATTAATGTGTCTACTCATTCTATTGTCATTTGGCATATTTCGAGTTGGTGAGAAGAAAACACCCACCATATGCACAAGCTTACTAAAAGGAAAATATGCAGCTAAACTTGATACCAAAAATAAATGTATATAGAATAACATACTTAGATTACCCTTAGGTAGAGCAGGATTAAAAGTAGCTAAACCATAAGTTAATTGCTTAATGGCATAAAGATCAGGTTTAACATATAACCTCATCAAAATCCCTGTAAGTGCAATAGAAATAATTAATAAAAGTGGAAAATAGTCTGAGGCATAAGACAAATAATTGACCTTTGCATCCACAAGTCTTCTAAGCAATAGAAAGCCCAAACCTGCTAAAATGAGGAGATTTGTTATATAGATAGGAGGTAACCCCAGTTGAAAGAAACTATCCACTGCACTTATCTTCTGAACAATGGAAGGGATATCATTAACAAAAAATCTCAAGTGCCTAATCATAATTACTAAAAAAGAAAGGTGAAATAAGATGGCTCCAAGCCATAACCATTTGGCAGAGCCATAAATTAATCTTTTTCCATCAAAATCCGCCCTTAAGTTCCTAAATAAAGATCTAAAAAGGAAGACCTCAAAGAACATTCTAAGATAAACTTCCCAAGAGGAAGCTGGAGATTCAAGGCGACTGTGTTTAATCCAAGAAAGGCTTTTCTGTTGCCCACAAGTGGTGGTAATTTTATAGGGTTGCGGAGATCGGGCCCAGCCAATGATCCTATAAATAAGCCCAAAAAAGAAGATAGCAAAGGCCAAATAGGGTATAAAAATGGCAAATAAACTATTTAATCCCAACACACCAACCCCCATAAGGGGTATTAGGATAAGGATAGCTAAAACAATAAGACTAAAGATTAGATTCATATGCCTACTCCCCTCTTTTAATGTTTTTTATTATCAATAAATTTCTCATCTTCCCCATCCCAGATTAGTCCAGCCCTTTTTAAAAGCAAATAATTATTCTTTTTGAATTCCTCAAGTCTTACTTCATAAAGCCTCTCTCTATACTTTTGATAAAAATCCATAAATCTTATTAAAAGACAATTAATTTTGTCTTCCCATTCAAGTAAACTGCCAAATCCAAACTCCTCTATTATTTGATCACCAAAACGCTCCCGAATAATCTTTTTTAAATCAAGAAAAAACTTAGCCGCTTGCGAAGGTAGAGTCTCCTGAACTGATCTAATTTGAGCAAGCTTCTCTAAATAAGGATCCACTCTTTCCCAAGAAAAATCCACTATTAGGGCTTGCAAAATTTCTCTAAAAGCTTCCTCAATATAATATCCAAAGGGATTTGTAAATTGATCAATCTCTTTTCTAAAAAAAGGCGCACTCTCTCCGAAACTTTCCCAAAAGGTTCTGATCCAATGATTAAGGATATCAATACTACGACTTTCCAAGAAAGTTTTAAAGCTCAATCCCCTCCTCCAATTTAGCTACAAGATATTAAGTTTATTTAAAGGTATTTAAATAAATAAAAAAACAAAGTCAAGGGTTAAAAAAAGCGAATATATATGAAAAAAAGTTTTTAAGAAAATTTTTAGATTCTTTTCTAAAAAATTTAAAAATTTCCTTTTTCAATCTTTCCAAAGGGTAGCTAATTTTTTGATCAGTCTACTCTTTTCAGAACTTCCAAGAGGAGCTTTATTTAATATATCTTCTAAGTAAAGGATAGTATTTTCATAAATTGAAGGATTAATTTTGTAGGGATAGCCATCTTTGCCACCATGAGCAAAACTGTAGTGAACTGGATCCACTCTACAAGCTTTAGTGTTATAAATTAGTTCTGCTGTTAGAGTTAAAGCTCTTAAAGCTTTAGCACCAAGGCCTGGTTTTAAAATTAATTCACTAAATTCTTGAGGCGGTTTTTCGTAGGTCTTTTCCCAGATCTTTGGCAAAAGATTAATAGGGATATCTTTATAGCTAAGACTGTGTTCTCTTTTGAAAAAAATCTTTTCTATTATTTTTACTTCCCTAAGAACTTGGTTTAAATCTTCCTGTAACATTTCAAGTATAGCCTTTCTTGTGGAATTACTTTGAGTAGAAACCAAATTGAGCACTTCCTTTCTTTTAATGGCAGAAACAATTCCTTTATGAGGATCAGAGAAGAAATCCCCAGCGGACTTATAGTCCCAATGGTATCTTCTTGCATATAAATTTTTTTCATCCTTTCCTTGCTGGATTACAGCCCATTTTTTATTTTTAGTGAAAATAAAGAGATGAAAATACAAGGAAAAGCCATCTTGAAGGAGGTTATTATCAATTTTAGCAATAAGCCTGCTTAACCAAACAAATTCTGAAGCCTCTTTACTTAAAGAGACCTTTTCTGCCCACTTTTCAATTTCTTGAGGAGTTTGCAGAGCACTCTTTCCTTTACCACCACAGATAAAAAAGCCTAAGTCATTAAAATACGGCTCTAACCCCTTTTTAATGGCTAACCCCACAGTAGTTGTCAAACCTGAAGAATGCCAATCAAAGCCAAGGAGGCATCCAAAAGCTTGAAACCAATATGGATCTGAAAGTCTGGAGAGTACTTCTTCTTCACCAAATTCTTTATAGATTACTAATATTATGGCTCTACTTAGACGAACCATTTTCTCAAAAAGCCAGGGAGGGCATTTTCCTCCATGTAAAGGCAGATCAACTATAGCTCGCCTAAACATTTTTCTCTTTTAGTGCCCTATTAATTTCTTCAAAAATTCTTTCGCAGGTAGCCTCTGGAGAAGGAGATAATCTAATAGGTCTTCCTACAACTAACCTATCCGCCCCAGCCTTTATAGCTTCATAGGGAGTAGCAGTTCTTACTTGATCATCCTTAGTTTCCTCTTCTAATCTTATTCCAGGAACAACAATTAAAAGATGAGGAAAAGATGTTTTGATTAGGGATACCTCTTTAGCAGAACAAACTATACCATCACACCCTACCCTATGGGCTATTAAGGTTAGTTTATATACCAGGTCTTCCGTTTTATAAAGAAGTTCTCCATTGAAACCAAGTTCAAGTAAATCGGCCTTATCTAAAGAGGTTAAAAGGGTAACTCCAAGTATTTTTAGACCTCCCTCGGCAGCTTTTAAAGCTTCTTTTAAAGCTCTCTCTCCAGCAAGTATGTGCACAGTAAGATAATCTACACCCCAAGATTGGGCTGATTTTACGGCCTGAGAGACAGTATTTGGAATATCAAAGAGTTTTAAATCCAAAAAGACAGAATTTGCACCTTTTTTCTTAATTTCCTCAATGGCGCGAGGCCCCTCTTTAACAAAAAGTTCAAGTCCAATTTTAAATACACCTACATAGGGCTTTAATCTTTCTACCCAGTTTAGTGCCTCCTTAAGGGTTGGGAAATCAAGGGGAAAAATGATTTTCTCCTTCAGATTTTCCATAACTTAACTCCCTAATACTGTCTAAAAATTCCTCTACATCTTTAAAATCTTTGTAAACAGAGGCAAATCTTATATAAGCCACTTTATCCCACTTTTTTAAAGCCTCCATCACCTTCTCACCCAAATAACTGGCAGGGATTTCATTCTCACCTTTTTGAATCAGATCAAGCTCTAATTCATTAATAAATTTTTTAATATTGTCTTCGCTGATGGGACGCTTATGACAGGCCTTTCTGATCCCAGCAAGTAGTTTTTCTCTGTTATAGGGTTCTCTCCTTCCATCTTTTTTAACTATAACCAAATCTAATTCTAATTTTTCATAGGTAGTAAATCTATACCCGCATTTCGAACATTCTCTCCTTCTTCTTATAGAATATCCATCCTCAATCACCCGTGAGTCTATCACTCTTGTTTCCGGTTCTTTACATTTAGGACATTTCATATAATTTTTTATTATGCCTCAGATTTTGAAAAATACAAAGAAGATGCCTTCAAAAATTAGAATATAATTCTATATTTAAAATTATGGAGCTTGAAAAGCTTAAAGAGACTTTCCACCTTCTTGAAGAAAAAGCTTTTTTCACAGTTAAAGAAATTTCTCAAAGCATCAAATCTCTTATAGAAGCTAATTTTACTTTCCTTTGGATTGAAGGAGAAATTTCCAATCTAAAATTTGCCCAAACGGGTAATATCTATTTTAATTTAATTGAAGAGGAATATTCTTTAAAGGCTATAATCTTTAAAGATCAAAAAATACCCTTTGATTTTTTAAAGAACGGCCTAAAAGTATTGATATTTGGAAAGCTAAATTTTCTTCCTCGTAGCGGGGAAATATATATTGTAGTTCGAAAAGTAGAACCCTTAGGTATTGGGCTTATCTACTTAAAAAAGCGCTTTCTATTAGAGAAATATCAGCACCTCTTTGACAAGCACCTAAAAAGAGAGCTTCCTCCTTATCCACAAAAAATAGGACTTATTACTTCCCTCTTTGGTGCAGCTTTGCAAGATTTCTTAAAGATAAGTCAAGAGCGCTGGGGTATACATATTTTAGTTTATCCGGTGAGGGTACAAGGGGATGGAGCACATTTAGAAATAGTCCAAGCCATAAAAGATTTAAACGCATCTTTCCCTAATTTAGATTTGATAGTTATTTCTAGAGGAGGTGGCTCAATGGAAGATCTTGCCCCTTTCTATGAAGAGGAGCTCATCCTGGCTATCTCTAATTCTAAAATACCTATTGTTTCAGCAGTAGGACACGAAATTGATATTACCCTTTGTGATTTAGCTGCTGATAAGAGATGCGCAACTCCTTCAGCCGCCGCTCACGAAATTTTACCTGATCGGAAGGAATATCTTATGAAACTGGATCATTATAGAAAAAGATTTAATCAGCTTCTGGAGATAAAATTAATAGAAGCTGAAAAGACTCTAAAATCTCTCCAGAAGGAGCTCTTAGATAAAAATCCCCTGCATTCTCTTTATAAGATGGAGCATTTTTTAAAAGAGGCCACCTTTAGACTCTTTCAAAGAATTCATACTCTTATTCAAACTAATACCTCACTTGTCTTTTATTTTAAAAGAAAATTAGAGGAAAATAATCCGGAAAAATTAATCTCCCTTAAGGAAGAAAAGCTTAAGGGCTATAAAAAGCTCCTTTTTTCACTTTCCCCTTACAACATATTAGAAAGGGGCTATAGTATAGTAAAAAGCGTATCAAAGAGAGAAATTATAAAATCTTCAGAAGAAGTAGAAAAAGATGAATTACTCGAGATAATTTTACACAAAGGAAGACTCTTAGTAAGAGTAATTAATAAAGATTAAAGGGGCATAGAGTATGACAATTGAGTATTCCTTTGAGGAGGCTTTAAA
>CALLJI010000148.1 GCA_938091475.1 uncultured Caldimicrobium sp.
TCCTTTGCTTTGATTTGACGAGTTTTCTTCCCGTCTTTTTCAACATCTTCATAGGGGAAGTAAAACTCAATGGTTTCTATCTTTTCTTGTCCGGGTTGCAAAGCAGTGTCTACCATATATCCAGTTTTTCTATGAGCTCCAAAGACCATTTTATTATCCCTATCAAATCCTGCAGCCATAGGCATATAAACTTTCATATCTGAGTAAACAACTTTTCCATCGGGGGTTTTGCCGGTCACTTCAAGGACCAGCTTGTTGGGAGAAGGTCAGCCATCGGGCATTCTATGCCCTGCTTTCCCTTTCATTTTAACCACAATTCTTGCAGTAGGTCTCAAATCTCCAGGTTTGTGTAGATAGTAATAACCCGTTGCTTCAACGGAATAATCTAAGGCCTTTTTGATCATTCTTTTATCTCTGTAGGCAGGCATCAAATGGCCTATACCATCCTCTCTCATATGACAATCTTGACAGGTCTTTGCACCTCCAGAGGGAATATAGGCGTGGAGATAACTCCCGTAGGTAGTAGTACATTGAGAGGGTTGAGGGAACTCAAAATTAGGGCCAGTTCCATGGCATTGCCCACAAAAGACCGCTTGCCCCATGATAGGGGATTTCTTTAAAGTTTTGTACTTTGCATCCATATGAGCGCCTTCTTTTTTCCCGTAAACAGCTTTTCTATCCACCTCTCCATCCAGCCACTTGTGCACAATAGCTACTTCTTGGTGACAAATCAAACAATTAATGTTGACTTGTTCCACCTTTTTCCAGGCGGCTTCGTCTTGCTGAGCTGCCTTTAAAATAAGCTCAGCTAATTCTCTCGCTGCAGAAGGCTCTGCATACTTTACCTGAGGGGCATGACATTTCATACAAAACATCAAATGATCTGCAGTGATATCCTGCACAGACTTAACTCCAGAATGGGGAAACTCCTTCCAGAGACTCTCAATAGTTCCAGCCATTGAACCTAAGGTTCTTGGTGTACCAATTAGAGACTTTGCGTGAATACTCTTTGACCACTCCTCATATTCCTTTGGATGGCACTGCTTACAAGAGGATGAATCAAACATCTTAATCAGTTCATCTACCGTCTTTGCCTTCTTAACAGGCTCCTTTGCCCAAACTGGGCAAACCAAAAATAAACTAAGTATAAAAAACAGCACAAACCTTAAATACCACACCTCCCTCATATTACACCTCCTAATGGATTTTTATATTTACTTCTTTACCAAAATATTTACTAAAGTCAAATAAATTTTTTCTATTAAATTTATAGAAAATTTCAATTAATGAATTAATATAAAAATCTGATCGATTTTATATAAATACCAAAATATAATGTTTTTTGACCACTTATAGCAAAAAGGGGGGAAAGGATTTATTGAATGATTTAACAGAAAGGCATAACCTAAAAGGGACAATCTCTTTACTATGTTTGAAATAGTTTTTTATACTTTGTTGGGGCAAACCCCGCTTTGCTCAAAAATCTTTTAAAATTGTAGGGGCAGCCCTTGCAGTTGCCCAATTACGGTTTTTAAAACCTTTTGGGCAGGGGCAAGCCCTGCCCCTACAAATTTGGGGCGATTCGTGAATAGCCCCTACAGGTGCAAACCTTTGGACAATTCGTGAATTGTCCCTGCCATCGAGACATCTGACCTGGGTAGAGCATACCACACCCCTTATGGGACATCTTAAAATAGTAACCCTAACAAGATGTACTTGAAAGGACTATTTTTTAAAATTTAAAAGGGCTTTTTTTAAAGTTTCAACATGGATGATAGGACACCCTAATTTATCTTCAGGGATACCATAATCTAAATCTTTTAATAGTTCCTCTCTTTCTAAGTTTTTAACTTCTTCCAGAGAGAGACCCTTTAACTTTTCGGTAAGTACACTTAGAAAGGCGATAGCTGCCACGCAGCCCTGAAGTTTAAATTTAGCATCCCTAATCTTCTTGTTCTCTATTTTTAAAAAAAGTTTTAAATGGCAAGGGGAGGGGGGAGAGTCAGGCAGACATTGAGGATTATCCTCGGTAATAATTAAATCAGCCTCCTGAATTTCACCCACATTTTTTGCCTTCAAAAATTCTTCTAATACCCTTTTCCCGTAATATTTACCCATTGCTTTTGGCTTTATAATCTTCTATAGCCTTTTTTAATGCATCCAGCCCTAATACAGAGCAATGAACCTTTTGAGGAGGAAGCCCTCCCAGTTCTTCTACAATTTCATCTTTAGTGAGTTTTAAAGCCTCATCTATGCTTTTACCTTTTACCATTTCAGTTAAAATACTTGAAACAGCTATAGCAGCAGCACAGCCAAAGGTTTTAAATTTGATATCCTCTATTTTATTCTCCTTTACCTTGATATATAAATACATCATATCCCCACAAACAGGATTCCCTTCCACTCCTATTCCATCTGCATCAGGTATTTCTCCTACATTTTTGGGATGCATAAAGTGTTCTAAAACTTTTTCACTATACATTTTCATCCCCCCTTGCTAAGCTAATTTACTTATAAAAAAATTTTAGTGGTGGGCACAGCTTTCTTCCCATTTCTCCATATCCTTCCAGCCCTCTTTAAAAGGAGAAAGCTCTCTAAGTCTTTCTACAATAGGAGGCATCTCTGCCAAAACATAGTCTATATCCTCTTCCATTGTATCCTTACCTAAGCTGAAGAGAATAGATCCCTGTATTAAATGAGCAGGGAACCCCATAGAAGAAAGCACAGGAGAAGCTTTTAGTGCCTTAGAGGTACAAGTGGATCCACTGGAGGTATAAATACCTTTCATAGCAAGCATAAGGAGCATTGCCTCACCTTCTATGAATTCTACAATAAAACTTGCATGGCCAGGCAATCTTTTTTCAGGATGCCCAGTAAGATGTATGTGCGGGACCCTCTCCATAAGTCCCTTTACCAATTTATCTCTTAGGGTCTGCATTCGAGGTATCCACTTAGAGAGGTTTTCCTTTACTAAACTTGCAGCCATTCCCATTCCCACAATCCCTGGTACATTCTCAGTACCTCCCCTTTTTCCACTCTCTTGAATTCCTCCGTAAATAAGGGGTTGTATCCGAATACCCTTTTTAAGATAGAGGGCACCAACTCCCTTTGGTCCATAAAATTGATGTGCAGAAAGTGAAAGGGAGTGAACCCCTAATTTTTCCACATCCACCTCCCTTTGACCAATTGCTGCAACCGCATCTGTATGCACTAAAGCTCCCACCTTTTCTGCTAATCTAACTATCTCCTCTATAGGTTGAATGGTCCCAACTTCAGGATTAGCTAATTGAATGGAAATGAGAATAGTTTCATTCTTAAGAGATTTCTCTAAAACATTTAAATCTACCCTGCCATATCTATCAACTGGCAAAAAGGTTACTTCAAACCCTTCTTTTTCCAGTAATCGTGCAGGATTAGTGATAGAATGATGCTCAACTAATGATACTATGATGTGTCTTCCTTTCCTTTGATGAGCATATGCTAATCCCCTTAAAGCAAAATTATTTGATTCTGTACCCCCTGAGGTAAAGATGATTTCCTGCTCTTTGGCATTTATTAATTTTGCCACTCTTGCTCTTGCCTCCTCCACTGCTTCTCTTGCTTTTACCCCTAAGTCATAGGAACTTAAAGCATTGCCAAAGTTTTCAGTAAAAAAAGGTAACATTGCCTCTACCACCTTTGGATCGCAGGGTGTTGTAGCCATA
>CALLJI010000149.1 GCA_938091475.1 uncultured Caldimicrobium sp.
CACTCATAGACCCTTGGCAAGAGAGAGAATTGGTGTAAAGTATTGAAAAAATCTCTCCTTAAATATCTCAAAAGATAGTAAAGGGAGGTGGAAGCTTGACCAAAGTTCCTTTTACCCCAGAGGGTTATGAAAGGCTAAAAAAGGAATTAGAGCATCTTATCAAGGTTGAGAGAAGAAAAACTATTCAAGCTATTGAAGAAGCCAGAGCCCATGGAGATCTCTCAGAAAATGCAGAATATGAGGCAGCAAAGGAGAGACAAGCCTATATTGAGGGGAGAATACAAGAATTACAGGGCCTTTTAGCTCAAGCAGAGATTATTCCACCCTTAAAGGAAGCGCCTGAAAAAGTGCAATTCGGCGTAAAAGTAAAGCTTCTGAATTTAGAAACAAAAGAGGTAGTGACTTATAAAATAGTGGGTCCCTATGAGGCTGATCCTAAAAATGGCAGTATCTCTATCCATTCGCCCATAGCAAGAGCCCTTATTGGGCGTGAAATCGGTGAAGAAATAAAAGTGCAAACCCCAGCTGGTTTAAAAAATTTTGAAATCCTTGATCTTGAAATCTAAGGGAGGACTTTATGGCTAAAATTCAGTTAAGAGAGGATTTTTCTCTTATTGTGCCAGACAATCCAGAAATAGCTTACATTGAGGGGGACGGAATAGGTCCAGACATTACTAAGGCTATGCTTAAAGTAGTAAATGCAGCTGTAGAGAAAGCTTACGGAGGAAAAAGGCAAATTCAATGGATTGAAGCCTTAGCAGGGGAAAAGGCCTATGCTGAAACTGGAAATTATTTGCCAGAGGAGTCACTTAAGCTGATCAAGGACTGTGTGGTTGCCATTAAGGGACCGCTTACCACTCCCGTAGGGGGAGGGTTCAGAAGTATAAATGTTACTCTCAGACAAGTGCTTGATCTCTATGCCTGTATCAGACCAGTGAGATGGATCCCTGGAACCCCAACTCCTGTTAAAGAGCCACAAAAGGTAAATATGGTTATCTTTAGAGAAAACACAGAGGATGTTTATGCTGGCATTGAATATCCCCCTAATTCAGCGGAAGCGAAAAAACTGATTGACTTTATTTACGAAAACTTTGGAAAAAAAATAAGAGAGGATTCAGGTATTGGGATTAAACCTATCTCTGCCTTTGGTACGAAGAGGCTGGTTAGGAAAGCTATAACTTATGCCTTAAGTTATGGGCTCCCCAGTGTGACCTTAGTTCACAAGGGCAATATTATGAAATTTACAGAGGGAGCCTTTAGGGCTTGGGGATATGAATTAGCCAAAGAGGAGTTTCCAGAGGTAACTGTGGCTGAAGAAGAAATCCCTCTTAAATATCCCCAAGGTGTACCAAAGGGCGTAGTAGTCATAAAGGATAGAATAGCGGATGCTATGTTTCAATGGGCCCTCCTTAGGCCTGAAGAGTATAGTGTGCTTGCTACTCCCAATTTAAATGGAGATTATTTGTCAGATGCTCTGGCTGCCCAAGTGGGGGGATTGGGTATGGCCCCTGGGGCAAACATAGGAGATGGGTATGCAGTCTTTGAAGCAACCCATGGCTCAGCCCCCAAATATGCCAATTTAGACAAAGCTAATCCTTCCTCATTAATTCTCTCTGCTAAAATGATGCTCGAATACATGGGTTGGAGAGAAGCAGCTGAGCTTATTTGGGAGGCTCTCTCCAAAACTATTCAAAGCAAAGTAGTTACCTATGATTTAGCAAGACAAATGGAGGGTGCAAGAGAAGTAAAGTGTTCAGAATTTGCCGAAGAGATCGTTAAAAATATCTATGCCCTTTAAGGGGTGAACACAATGAGAGATTATGATTTTGCCAAGATAGAAAAGAAATGGCAAACCCTTTGGGAAGAACGGAAAATTTTCAAGGCTACAAGAGACCCCCATAAACCCAAATATTATGTTTTAGAAATGTTTCCCTATCCCTCAGGTAGAATCCATATGGGACATGTGAGAAACTATACCCTCGGGGACATTATAGCAAGAGTAAAAAAGATGAAGGGTTACAATGTGCTTCATCCTATGGGATGGGATGCCTTTGGTCTACCTGCAGAAAATGCCGCTTTAAAACACGGCATCCATCCTGCCAAATGGACCTACTCCAACATAGACTATATGCGAGAGCAACTGAAAAAATTAGGTTTTAGCTATGATTGGGATAGAGAATTAGCCACTTGTGATCCCTCCTATTACAAACACGAACAAAGATTTTTTATAGAAATGTTTCAGAAGGGATTAGCCTATAGAAAAAAAACCTTGGTTAATTGGTGTGAGCATTGTCAAACTGTGTTGGCTAATGAACAAGTAGAAAATGGAAGGTGTTGGAGATGTGGTGAAGAGGTGCATTCTCGAGAAATGGAAGGTTGGTTTCTTAAGATTACTGCTTATGCAGAGGAACTCCTTGAAGATTTAAAAAAGCTTGAGGGACATTGGCCAGAAAAAGTGCTTCTTATGCAGAGAAATTGGATTGGGAAAAGTGAGGGTACAGAAATTGATTTCCCTTTACATAATTTTGAAGAAAAGTTAACGGTTTTTACTACCAGACCAGACACCCTCTTTGGCACAACCTTTATTGCCCTCTCTCCAGAACATCCCTTAGTGGAAAAAATAGCAGAAAGGAAAGGTTTTAAAGAAAAACTTTTAAATTTTAGAGAAAAAGTTAGGAAGGAAAGAAGAAGCATTGAAGAGGGCTTAGCTGAAAAAGAGGGCTTTTTCTTAGAAAGCTATGCCAAACACCCTCTAACAGGCGAGCTCATACCCCTTTATACTGCTAATTTTGTCCTTATGGAATATGGAACGGGTGCTATTATGTGTGTGCCTGCGCATGATCAAAGAGATTTTGAATTTGCCCAAAAGTTTGGATTACCCATAAAAATAGTGATTCAACCACCGGATAAAGAGCTTAAACCTGAAGAGCTTGAATCCGCCTATGAGGAGAGAGGAATTTTAGTTAATTCTCAGGAATTCACAGGGCTGCCAAGTGAAGAAGCAAAGATAAAGATAACTCAGAAGTTAGAAACCTTAGGCCTTGGCAGAAAGAGAGTAACCTATAGATTAAGGGACTGGGGGATTTCAAGGCAGCGCTATTGGGGATGTCCAATTCCTATGCTTTACTGTGAAAAATGCGGTATTGTGCCAGAGAAAATAGAAAATCTGCCTGTGCTTTTACCCCTTGAGGCGCAAATTGATAGCAGAGGAAGAAGTCCTCTACCCTATTTAGAGGAGTTTGTTAACGCTACTTGTCCAGTCTGTGGTGGTAAAGCAAAACGTGAGACGGATACCTTTGACACCTTCTTTGAGTCTTCCTGGTATTTCTTAAGATTTGCCTGCCCAGATTCTCCCGAGCCTCTAAATCCAGAGGATATAAAATATTGGCTTCCCGTGGATCAATATATTGGTGGAATTGAGCATGCCATTCTTCACTTGCTCTATGCCCGCTTCTTTACAAAGGTTTTGCGAGACTTAGGATACATCAATTTAGATGAACCTTTCCAAAAGCTATTAACCCAGGGTATGGTAATAAAGGAGACTTATAAATGTCCAAAGCATAGTTGGCTCTATCCAGAGGAGGTCTCCTCTGATCTTACCTGTTTAAAGGAAAATTGTGGCGAGAGAGTTATTGTTGGTAAGCCAGAGAAAATGTCTAAAAGTAAGTGTAATGTTGTGGATCCAGATGCGATGATTAAGAAATATGGAGCAGATACAGTAAGGCTTTTTATAGCCTTTGCAGCACCACCTGATAAGGATTTAGAATGGAGCGATCATGGAATTGAAGGAGCCTATAGATTTCTTAAGCGTGTTTATAGCTTGGTAGAAGAGAAGGCACCTCTTCTGAAGAACCTCAACTACGATGAGAGTGATTTTAAGGAGCTCTCAGAGGAAGCTCTTAAATTGAGAAGAAAACTTCATCAAATGATAAAAAAGGTGCATCAAGATTTTGAGGAAAGACTACATTTTAACACAGGGATTGCTGCGATAATGGAGTTTTTAAACTATCTTCAGGATGCTCTAAAAACATTTGATTTAA
>CALLJI010000150.1 GCA_938091475.1 uncultured Caldimicrobium sp.
AGTCATAACAATTGGTCCAGGAAAGGCTTCAAATTCCTTTTGCTGATTCTGCCAAGCAGTTCCATAGTGTCCATAAAGGTGAGGAAACTTCTTTAATTCGGGATATCCATGGGCAGGCAACATCTCTCCATGGGTATATACATAAATTCCTTTACCCTCAGTCTGTTTTAATAGTTCATAGAGATCCTTCAAATCATGTCCAGACACAAGGATAGCTTTACCAGCTTTTACTCCTAAAGGAACTTTTGTAGGAACAGGATTTCCATAAGCTGAAGTATGAGCTTTATCTAAAGCCTCCATAGTTAAAAGGTTTAATCTTCCAGCCTCAAGAGCCCTCTCCACCCAAACTCTCAAATCAGAAGATTTGTCTTTATAAATATTTACTAATAAATCTTTAAAACTACGATAAACTTCATCATTTCTTACGCCTAACCTCTCTGCATGATAGGCATAAGCTGCAATCCCCTTTAAACCGTAAAGAATAGTTAGTTTTAAACTGCCAATATCCTCACCCTCCTCTTTAAATATGTTAGGCTCTATTTCTCTTTCTTCTGCCTCTTTAATGAGCTCTTCCATATTTTTAGAAGGCTTAAATCTTGCCCAGGGAGTGTCAACATCAATCTTTGCAGTATGTTTTAATTCCTCTCTTAACTCAACCGCCTTTTCAATATAACTCTTTGTCCTTTCGGGATCAAAATTTACATTAGTTAAGGTTGAAAACATAGCTTCCATCAAAAAAAAGTCTACTTCTGGTTTCTTAACACCAACTTTCTCCGCCTCGAGGGAGACTTCAGCTAAACCCGCGCAAGTGTAAATTAATAAATCCTGAAGTACATCAGACTCATGGGTTTTGCCACAAACCCCTCTTACTGTGCATGCAAATCCTTTAGCAGTTTGTTCACATTGATTGCAAAACATATCCACACCTCCTATTTTTTTTAATAGAAATTTAAAACCAGATTTTTTAATTTTCCTTGATTTAAATCAAATTTAGATAAATTTTAATTGCCCCTGAAATTAAAACATAGGGACACACCAGTGCAGTGCCCATATGAAATTCGGGCGATTCGTGAATCGCCTCTACATATAAAACCCTCTGGGCACGGCGGTGCCGTGCCCATACATAACAAAAAATGGTAGCCGCAGGCTTTAGCCTGCGAAAAAAAATAGGTAGGGGCACAGCATGCTGTGCCCAGGAATTTTAAAAAATTTGTAGGGGCAGCCCTTGCGGCTGCCCAATTTGGGCACGGCGGTGCCGTGCCCATACGAAAGAATTCTGGGCACGACATGTCTTGCCCCTACAATATTTGGAGCGATTCGTGGATAGCCCCTACAAAATTGCATTCAAAGATTATTTGTGAATTGCCTCTACAGAAAATTTGGGGGCAGGTCTTGCTGTGCTCCCACAATGTAATATTTCAGAATAACCATTAGGTGTGACTCTCTAAAAGCTTAACCCCACTTTAAGCAGAAGGGGTACACTTTTCACTTTTAATGAGTAAAACAGGTCGATCACTATATTCTATCAGATTACGGGACACAGATCCTAAAAGTATGCCTTCAACATAGCCTTTACCATGAGTTCCAACGACAATCATAGTTATATCTTCTTCTTTAGCCAATTTTATTAAATCACTTCTTGGATTGCCTACCTCAAGGCGAATTTTGACCTTAAAACCAAAGATTTCAAGTTCTTTCTTGATCTGTTCAAGCCTTATCTCATCCTCTTTTTCAAATTCTTTGAATTTTTCAGGGGGCTGAAGTTTCATAGCCTTTTCATCCATAATATGAGCCACTACAATTTCTTCAATGGGAGCACCCTTTAGACCCTTGAGATATTGCAAGGTTGCTTTAGCGCATTCTGACCAATCCGTGGGGTAAAGTATTCTCTTAAACATATTGCTACAGATTCTTTCGCACTCCTCCTTTGAACCACCAAAAACCGCAGGATATTTAGGTACAAAAACGGGTAAATTCCCATATTTAATAATTTTATCTGTATTAGACCCTATAAAGATTTCCTGTAAAAGGCTTTTTTTCTCCCTCCCAGAAATAATTAAAGATAAATCACTTTCTTCTTCCGCAAATTTTAAAATTTCCCTATAGGGAAGACCCACTCTAATTACCTTTTTAGCTTTAAGACCAGCTTCTTCTACAATCTTTACAGCTGATTTCATCTTCTCTTCCGCTAAAGTTTTGTATATCTCTACTTCCTTCGTAGAATAACCCTCATACTTATCCATAGGGAGTTTGGATACATCGATCACATGGAGAAGGACTATCTCCTTCGTACCTACTTGCTTAAAGCCAAGAATACATTTTAGCAGGTCTAAGGAAAACTCTTCAAATTTGATGGGAAACAATACTTTTTCAAACAAGGTTCTCACCTCCCTTTGAAAAGCCTATATTCTGTATTTTTAGCAAACCACACTAGGACAAGCATAACCGGAACCTCAATTAAAGGTCCAATCACCGTTGCCAGCGCCACAGTTGGATTAAAGGCGGTTATTGCAATGGCTATGGCAATCTCAAAGTCTCTCCCTGTAGAATTAAAGGCAACTGCTACAGAATCTTCATAATTTAAACCGAACTTCCAAGCGGTAAGATATACTATAACATAAATTGCCCAGAAAAAGATTGTAATAGGGATGGCTAATTTAAGAATAAAGATAGGTTTTTCAAGAATCAGATCTCCCTTTAAAGCAAACATTACAATGAGAGTAAAGAGGAGCCCCACTATAGAAAGGGTATCTAAGTAAAATTTGAGATTTTGGAACCACTCCTCTCCTAATCTTTTTACACCTAAGAACCGAGTAAGCATTCCAGCCACGAGCGGAACACCTAAATAAAGTATAACACTTTCTGCAACTACCCAAACATCAAAATTAATCTCCCCCAAAAGAATTTTAGCGTATACAGGGATTAAAATCATTTGAATAATGGAATTTATAGCTACAAGAACTATGGCTAAAGGACCATTCCCTCCTGCGAGATAGGTAAATACTATCACCATAGCTATACAGGGGGCAATCCCATAAAGAACAAGCCCGGTATACAAATCAAGATCCTCTGGACTTCCAAGAAAAAGTTTGGCTAAAAGCAACATAAAAAAAGGAGCTATGGCATAATTGTAAAAGGCCACAATAAGAATTTGTTTCACTGAACGAAATGCCTTACCCAGATCCTCAAATTTGATATTGGCCATAGCGGGATACATCATCATAAAGAGCCCTACCACAATACCTAAAGCGAGGGTATTGCCAATACTAAACTCATAGGTTCCACGAAAAATGGATTTTATGGCATCAATTGGAGGGGTAATCTGAAAATTGGAAATACCATAGACTTTTCCTAAGGTAATCCCAATCACCATACTGATAAGGACAAAAAAGGGAAGCAATTTAAAATTATGCAATTTCTCAAGGAACCTTCTCATCATTCCCATCCCCCAAAAAAATTTCAGCTATTCACTTCTCTGCAATGGCTTATTGCAGTTATAGTTAAATCCTTTTAAACCAAGTCTCAGGAAATTGATTTTCTAATACAATGGAGCATTAAATTAAAATAGCAGTATAAAAAAAATTGTCAATCAACTCTGGGAATGTTTCAAAAATTGTAAGCCTCCGCCCTGCAGTGTCTAAAGGGCCAAAATTTGTATGGGCACGGCAAGACAAGCCCAAAAATTAAATTTTCGGGCAAATCGTGATTTGCTCCTACAAATCGGGGCAATTCTTGAATTGCCCCTACCACCTTTTATGATATTTCAGGCACAGCATGCTGTGCCCCTACAAATTTCAATTTTTGGGCAAATCGTGATTTGCCCCTACAAAGTAATTCTCGTAGGCTAAAGCCTGCGGCTACCATTTTATATTTGGTAGGGTGATTCACGAATTTCCCCCAAATCCTTGCGGGCTTGGCTTGCTCCTGTCTAAAGTTTCTCTAAATCACATTTTGGAACATTCTCATTATTACAAATTATTCCTTTTGTAAAATCTCTTTTATTTCGTCCACACTTAAGATTTTGCCTTGAGAGACAAGTTTTCCATCAATCACTAATCCTGGGGTTGTCAACACTCCATGAGAGGCTATTTGCATAAAATCCTTTATTTTCAGCAAATTCG
>CALLJI010000151.1 GCA_938091475.1 uncultured Caldimicrobium sp.
AGAAGATATGCCCTTTCTCCGAGGGAATGGTTAGAAGCGGAAAAAAAGGCTACAGCTAAAAACCTTGAAATTCTTGGAATTTTTCATTCTCATCCCAATTACCCTGCCTATCCTTCACCCTTTGATTTGGAAATGGCTTGGGAGGGATATGTTTACTTAATTGCTGAAATAAAAGAGCAAAGTTTTTCCAGGGCTCGTGCTTACTTGATTAATGCCTCTAAAGAGATCAAAGAAATACCCATAGAAATTACAAAGGGGGTTTGACTATGACCTATGTAAAGGGTTTAAAATGCAGGGAGTGTGGCAGGACTTATCCAAAGGCGCCTCAATTTGTATGTGAGTGGTGTTTTGGACCTTTAGAGGTAGTCTATGATTATGAGAAAATAAAAAAGAATTTTACTAAAAAAGCTTTAGAGAATAGAGCACCAAATATGTGGCGCTATCGTGAGCTTTTGCCTATTGATGGAGATCCTGTATGTGGTCACACTTCAGGTTTTACACCACTGGTTGAGGCAAAAAATTTGGCTGAGGTGCTAAGAATTAAAAAATGTTATATCAAGGATGATTCAGTAAATCATCCTACCCTATCTTTTAAAGATAGAGTGGTTGCAGTAGCTTTATCCAAAGCCAAGGAATTTGGGTTTAAAACTGTGGCTTGTGCTTCCACTGGAAATTTAGCCAATTCTGTTGCAGCCCATTCCCGCTATAGTGGCTTTGATTGTTATGTTTTTGTACCTTACGATTTGGAAACCTCTAAAATACTCTCTTCCCTTATTTACGGGGTGAACTTAGTAGCGGTTGAAGGAAATTATGATGAAGTTAATAGACTTTGCGCAGAAATTGCTATGAATTTTCCTTGGGCCTTTGTGAATGTTAATATAAGACCTTATTATGCAGAGGGATCAAAGACTTATGGATTTGAGATTGCAGAACAACTTGGTTTTAGAGCCCCTAAAAATATTGTTATTCCCGCTGCTTCAGGCTCATTAGTCACTAAAATTTACAAAGGTTTAATAGAATTTTATCAGCTGGGTTTGATATCAGAATTTAAAACGAAATTTTTTATAGCTCAGGCTGAGGGGTGTGCCCCCATCGTAAATGCCTTTAAAGAAAACTCAAATATAATAAAGCCTGTAAAACCTAAAACCATAGCTAAATCCATAGCTATCGGGAATCCTGCCGATGGGGTTTATGCTTTGGAGATTGTGAAAAAGACTGGTGGTTATGCAGAGGCAGTTACAGATGAAGAAATCATTGAGGGAATTAAACTGCTTGCAGAGACAGAGGGAATTTTTACGGAGACAGCAGGAGGAGTTACGGTAGCTGTGGCTAAAAAACTCATTGAAAAGGGTATTATCCCAAGAGAGGAAGAAGTGGTGATTTCAATCACAGGGAATGGTTTAAAAACCCAAGAAGCTGTTCAAAACCACTTAAAACCAGTTATACGCATCAAACCCTCTTTAGAAGATTTTAAAAACCATATTAAAGGAGGTGTATAGCTATGAGTGTACAGGTAAGGATTCCTACCCCGCTTTTATCTCTTACAGGAGGTAAAAAAGAGGTCTCAGCCGAAGGGGCAACTCTAAAGGAGGTGATAGAAGATTTGGAAAGGCAATTCCCTGGAATGAAAGAGCGCCTCTGTGATGAAGAGGGAAATCTTAGGCGATTTATTAACTTTTTTGTAAATGACGAAGATGTGCGCTTTTTAGAGGGTGAAAATACACCTTTAAAAGAGGGTGACATTGTCTCAATTGTGCCTGCCATAGCAGGGGGCTCATAAAAAATTTTTAAAAACCAAGGGGGTGATCTTTATGCCTAAAATGTTATTACATCTTATTTTTCCTGAAGAACAAATAAAAAAACCCGTGATTTATAGGATGGCTATAAAGCACAATGTCATTCCTAATATAAGAAGGGCAAATGTCACGGAAAAAACTGGAGAAGTAGTGTTGGAGTTAAGCGGAAAAAAAGAAAATTTAGAGGCTGCCATTAAATATCTCAAAAGACTAAAAATAAAGGTAGAACCTATCACAGGGGATGTCATTGAATAGGGAGGTGTAGGATAGATGCAGGAGATCTATTTGAGTAAAGAAGAGATCTATAGATATAGTAGGCATCTGCTTATTCCGGAGGTTGGAATTGGCGGGCAAAAGAAATTAAAAGCCTCAAAGGTACTTATTATTGGCACAGGAGGGCTTGGTTCTCCAGTTTCACTATATTTGGCAGCAGCAGGAGTAGGAAAAATTGGGCTTGTAGATTATGACACGGTGGATGAAAGTAACTTACAGCGACAAATTGTACACTCTAACTCCACTATAGGCGTGCCAAAGGTTGAATCAGCCAAACAAAGACTGCTTGAAATCAATCCCTATATTGAGATTAAAACCTATAATTTAATCCTCTCCAAAGAAAATGCCTTGGAAATTATGAAAGATTATGATCTCATTATAGATGGCACAGATAATTTTTCCACTCGTTACTTAGTCAATGATGCCTGTTACTTTTTGAAGAAACCCTTTGTGTATGGGAGTATATTTAGATTTGATGGGCAGGTGACTGTTTTTTACCCAGAGGTAGGTCCCTGTTATCGCTGTTTATATCCTGAACCCCCACCTCCCGGCACTGTGCCCTCCTGTGCAGAAGGTGGTGTCTTTGGAGTTTTACCTGGGGTTATAGGCTCCCTTCAGGCTACTGAGGCGATTAAAATTTTGATTGGTATTGGAGATCCTCTAATTGGAAAACTAATCCTTTACGATGCCTTGAAAATGGAGTTTAGAACACTCAAAATTAGAAAAGCCCCCCATTGCCCACTCTGTGGTGAAAACCCAACTATCACTGAACTCATAGATTATGAATCTTTCTGTGGCACAGAATCTTATACCCTTGAACCACAATATGAGCTTTCTCCTCAAGAAGTAGCAGAAAAACTTAATAATTCCCCAAATATTAGAATTCTTGATGTAAGGGAGCCCCACGAGTGGGAGATCTGTCATTTGCCTGGAAGCATATTCATTCCCTTAAATGAGCTTCCCTCTAAACTCTCTGAATTAGACCCTACTAAAGAATATATCCTTGTATGCAAAGTTGGTAAGAGAAGCTATTCAGCTCTGGAGATATTATTGGGTGCTGGTTTTAAAGCTTATCATATGAGGGGTGGTTTAAATGCCTATGCTAAGGAGGTAGATCCTAATATGCCTATATATTAAGTTGTAAAAAAAACAAAAAGGGAGGTGGAAATATGAAAATTGCTGTGGTATTAAATTCCTCTGATCAAGAAAGCTTTAACAATGCTTTGAGATTCTCATTAGTAGCTTTGGAAGAAGGGCATATGGTAGAAATTTTTGCTATGGGAAAGGGAGTTGAAGCTTTAAATCAGCCTGATGAAAAAAATTTAAGTCTGATGCAAGAAGTTATAGAAAGAAATGGGAAAATTGTAGC
>CALLJI010000152.1 GCA_938091475.1 uncultured Caldimicrobium sp.
CCCTTGCCAAAAAGTTAGTTGCCTTTCAAGTGGGGATTGATTTTCTTGCTGGTCCTTCTGAGGTGCTTATAATTGCTGATGAAAGTGCCCCTCCTGAATTTGTGCTCTGGGATATGCTTGCTCAGGCAGAGCATGATCCCCTAAGTTTAAGTTTGCTTATTACACCTTCTAAGAAATTGATTCAAGAAGTTCAGAGGCTCTTACCTTCAGCTTTGGAAAAGGAATTTAGAAGGGAGATTGCAGAGAAATCCTTGCGCAAAAGGGGTGCACTCATAAAAGTAGTAAATTTGGAGAGTGCCTTTGAGCTTGCCAATGAGATTGCGCCTGAGCATCTTGAGCTTATGATTGAGAATCCAGAAGGATATTTACCTTTAATTAAACATGCAGGTGCTGTTTTTTTAGGGGCTTACACTCCTGAAGCTATAGGAGATTATTTAGCAGGGCCAAATCATGTATTGCCCACTATGGGATTAGCAAGATTTGCAAGCTCCCTATCCACAGAAAAGTTTATAAAAAAGATCAATTTTATGAAGTACTCAAAAGAGGCTTTAGAAAGAGAGGCTCAAAGTGTAATTAGGCTTGCCCAGGCAGAAAATCTTCCCTCTCATGCAGAGACAGTAAAAGTGAGATTAAAAAATAATCCTTAAAACAAAAAAGTCTTAAAGGGGTGAGAGAAAAATGAAACTTTATTGTGATCCTATGGAGTTTGCTGAAGAGATCCTTGAAGATATTGAAACAGAGATTGAAACCTTAGGACTAGCCAAAATCCCCAATCCACTCAAGAGCCCCAATCAATGTTTCGTAAGTGATGAGCACAGAGTAAGTTTAAGGGTAAATTATAGATATTTACAAGAAACTATTTCTCAAAATAAGAGTGTTCCCTCTCTTGAGCTTGCCGGACCAAGGCCTTATATTTATTTTGATCCTTCCAAAGTAAAGGCTGGAATAGTTACTTGTGGAGGGCTTTGTCCTGGTATTAATGATGTAATAAGAAGTATTGTGATGACCCTATATTATTCTTATGGTGTAGATAAAATTATAGGCTTTAAATATGGACTACAGGGTTTTATACCTAACTATGGGCATCCTATAGTGGAGTTAACTCCAGAGGTAGTTAAAGATATTCATGCTATGGGGGGTACCTTTCTTGGCACATCTCGGGGTCATCAACCTATAGAGGAAATTGTGGATACCTTAGAGAGGCTGAATATTCAAATTCTCTTTATGATAGGGGGAGATGGCACTTTCAGAGCTGCCACTAAGATTACTGAAGAGATAAAAAAAAGAGGCTTAAAGATAGCGGTGGTTGCTATTCCTAAGACTATAGATAATGATATTTGGCTAGTTTCTAAGACCTTTGGTTTTGATACTGCTGTAGAGATGGCTTGTGAAGCTATCCGTTGTGCTCACACAGAGGCCATAGCTGTACCCTATGGAATAGGGCTTGTTAAGTTAATGGGAAGGCACTCTGGTTTTATTGCTGCAGCTGCAACTCTTGCAACAAAGGAGGTTAACTTTTGTTTGGTTCCAGAGATAGATTTTGATTTGGAGGGGCCAAATGGCTTTTTGGCAGAACTTGAGAGGAGGCTTGTAAGTAGAAAACATGCGGTCATAGTTGTGGCTGAGGGAGCTGGCCAAAAATATGTGAGAAAAGATCCCCCTGAATATGATGCCTCTGGAAATATTAAACTTGGTGATATAGGGAAATTTTTGAAAGAAAAAATTGAAGCCTATTTCAAGGAGAGAAAGATTGATGTAGTGATTAGATATATAGATCCAAGTTATATTATAAGAAGTGTTCCAGCTAATGTAGAGGATAGAATTTATTGTGGTTTTTTGGGACAATATGCGGTACATGCTGCAATGGCAGGAAAAACAGGTTTAATGATTAGTTATTTAAACGAACAATTTGTGCATATTCCACTTAAAGAGGCTATAAAAAAGAGAAAACAGATTAATTTAAAGAGTAGATTTTGGCTTTCTGTGCTTGAATCAACGGGACAAAGAGAAATGAAAAACTCACTATGAATCAATGGAATCGCTTTCTTTTAGTGGCTGTCATCTTTGGTATTACTATAATTGGACTCTATTTTCTTCAATATTACCTCTCTCCTGTGGAGAGAATAAGTTATTATGAATTTAAGGTATTAGCTAAAAAAGGGCAAGTTGAAAATTTAATTATTAAAAAAAACGAAATTACTGGGGCATTTAGGGAAGGAGCAGCAGAAACTTTACATCAGTTAAGAAAGAAACCTGTCAAGCTTCCTCCTTATTTTAAAACCATAAAAGCTGAGGATCCAGAGTTTATTAAAATTCTTGAAGAGAGAGAAATTAATTTTGAAGTTAGGGCTGAAGCTACTTTCTGGATAACTGTCCTTTCTTGGGTGGTACCTATATTGCTTTTAATCCTCTTCTGGCTTTTTATTTTTAAAAGATTTGTCTCCCCTGAGGGTGGGATTATGTCTGTCGGTAAGAGTAAGGCTAAAATTTATGTGGAAAACGAGATAAAGGTTACCTTTGCGGATGTGGCAGGTGTGGATGAAGCGGTTGAGGAATTAAAGGAGATCATTGAATTTTTAAAATATCCACAGAAATTTACGAGCTTAGGTGCTAAAATTCCCAAGGGAGTGTTATTAGTTGGACCACCAGGTACAGGGAAGACCCTTTTAGCTAAGGCTGTAGCTGGAGAAGCAGGGGTGCCCTTTATTTCCATCTCCGGCTCATCTTTTGTGGAGATGTTTGTTGGGGTAGGCGCAGCCAGAGTGCGAGATCTATTTGCCCAAGCAGAGAAAATGGCTCCCTGCATCATTTTTATTGATGAAATAGATGCTGTAGGAAGGGTTAGAGGGCTTTCCCCTGCTGGAGGCACTGAGGAGAGAGAGCATACCCTTACTCAGCTTTTAACGGAAATGGATGGATTTGATCCGAAGAAGGGCGTTATTATTATTGCAGCTACTAATCGTCCTGAGATTCTTGACCCAGCCCTCTTAAGACCTGGTAGGTTTGATAGGGTAGTAGTAGTGGATAGACCTGATGTAAAGGGCAGAGAGGCTATCCTTCGGATTCATACGAGAAATTTGAAACTTGCAGAGGATGTGGATCTCAAAGTTATAGCAGCGAGAACCCCTGGGATGGTAGGGGCTGATTTGGCTAATATTGTAAATGAAGCTGCCCTGCTTGCAGCTAGAAAAGGTAAAAGAGCAGTAGAAATGGAGGATTTTGAAGAGGCCATAGATAGGGTGATAGCAGGACTTGCTAAAAAGAGCAGATATCTCTCCCCAGAGGAAAAGAAAAGAATAGCCTATCATGAGGCTGGACACGCCATTGTAGCATCAGTTTTAACTCCTAAGGAAAAGGTGCATCGGGTATCCATTATTCCTCGAGGTATAGCAGCCTTAGGATATACCCTTCAACTGCCAGAAGAAGAGAGATATCTTTATACCAAAGAAGAACTCTTAGCCAAAATTGCAGTGCTCTTTGGTGGAAGGGTGGCAGAAGAGCTCTTTTTTAAAGAAATTTCCACAGGTGCTCAAAACGATTTAGAAAGGGCAACAGAGATAGCAAGGGCTATGGTTATGGATTACGGAATGAGCGAAGTCTTAGGTCCTCAAACTTTTAGAAAAAGGGAAGCCCTCTTTTTAGACCTTCCCTTCAAAGAGCGGGAACTCATCTCAGAAAAAACAGCAATTCTCATAGATGAAGAGATTGCTAAAACCCTTAAACTTTGTTATGATAAAGCTAAAAGCATTATAGAAGAAAGGAAAGAAAAATTAGAGGCATTAGTAGAGAAACTTTTACAGAGAGAAGTACTTGAGGGCGAAGAGTTAGCTGAACTATTGTATAAATAAGTGGGAGGACACAAATGTATTTCCTTTTTTATCTACTTTTCATTTTCTTTTTTTTCGTGCCTACTTTGCAGGCTCAAAGCTTCATTAAAATTCTTGAGGATCTAAAAAGAGATTACCAACCTCTATCAGCGCTTCTTATTGGTATAGAAGGCAATGAAGTGATTATAGATAAGGGTAGAATTCAGGGTGTGAAACCAAAGGACCAATTTGTGATTTACAAAAAGGTAAAAAAGATAGTGCATCCTGAGACCAAGGAATCTCTTGGTTTTTTGAAAGAACCTATTGGAAAAATTGAAATTTTGCGGGTAGATGAAAATTTTGCAACAGGCAGAATTCTTTCTAAAAAAGAAGAGATTCCGGTGCCCACACCTGTGAAAAGGAACACAGATCTAAGAATATTAGTGCTTCCAGAGGATGGAGCTCTCTCTGAAGAGCTTTTTTATACCTTTAAGAATCTATTACCAGAGTGCGAAATATTTTTTGAACCAAAGTTAAGTTTTTCCCAAATTTCCTCGGCTGATCTTTTTAATAGGAAAATTGATCTGCTCTTTGTTGCAGGGGAGGGTTATATAAAGGTTTATAATGGTTATTTAGATCTAATTAGAGCCTATGGAAGCCCCTATCCCAAAAGGGAGGTACATAGGGAACTTGCCATAAAAAGCCCTCCTCCCCAGGTAGTTCCTCCTCCTCAGCCCAGTCTTTTCACTTCAGCTCAAGTCGCCCTTTTGGGTAAAATGCCAGGGGAAGCCCTTCAAGTAGAGTTTGCTGATATCAATGGAGATGGCAAAAAGGAAATGCTCTATTTTACAAAGGAGGGGCTTTTTGTTCTTCAGATTAGAGGAGGGCTTCTTGCTCAATATAGACCTGAAAAGGGTAAAATACTTTCTTTTTCTGTAGGACCCTCAGGCTGGATTGCCCTTAATATTTATGAAAAAAATCTGGGGATGAGGAGTGAAATCTTAAAATTTACACCTCAGGGTTTGCAACCCATTATTAAAAATCTCAATTTAATCCTTCAATTTGTGGATTATGTGGGAACAGGAGAAAGAGATACTCTTCTTGCTCAAACCTTTGATGGAGATACTTTTTTTGGAAAAGAGGTCTATCTTGTTAAAAGAGAGGGAGACTCAATAAAGTATGTGCAAAGAGTAGAAATTCCTGAAAACTTTAGAATTATTGGAGCAGATTTTGTAGACCTTGATGGAGATGGCATAAGAGAACTTATCTCTTATTTACCAGATGGAAGACTGGGGATATATAAAGGTACCAAACTAATCTTTTCAACGCCCTTTTCAACTGCAAAACACTTTTATCAACTTGCCCTCACAAAGGGAAAAAGGGAGCAGGAGGTGATTAAAGCCGTAGTTGGACCCTATCCTAGTTTTGTGATAAAAGACTTTAATGGTGATGGCTTACCAGATCTGCTTTTGGTAAAAGCAGAATTTCCCTTAGAGAGGGTTGCCAAAGATCTTAAAACTACCCCCCTCAATCAGAGCACCTTTCAATTTTACTTAATCTCTTTTCAGGGAACTTATTATTTCAGAGCTTTGCCTCTTCAGGAAATGGGAATTTTGACAGGTTTGGGGGAGGAGAATAGAACACTTTATTTTACCACAGTAAAGGGAATTTATCCTGGGCAAACTGAGAGTTTTCTCTATTCTATTTTATACTGAGCGTGTTTCCTTACGATTTCCTTCTGAGTAAACAAAATTTCACATTCTTCAAGCTGAAGCTCTTCTTTTGCTTTATGAATAAGATTTATCAATTCTTCCCTACTTTGGGCATGGCACATAGTGTATAGATTATAAGGCCAATCTGGATAAGTTTTTCTGACATAACAGTGGGATACAAAGGGTTTACTAGCAAAATATTTTCCTACTTCCTCCACTCTTTCCTCGGGAACACGCCAAGCTACCATAGCATTACCTTCGAAACCAACTAAGTTGTGACGAAGAGTTGCTCCCAATCTCCTTATAATTTTTTTCTCAAGAAGAGATTTTATAGCAGAAATAACTTCTTCTTGTGACATATTTAGTTCTTCTGCAAGAGCTTTGTAGGGCTCTTTTACAAGGGGAAGCCCTTTTATAAGAGCTTTGAGTACTTTTTTTTCGTTTTCTGTTAAAGAAAGCTCAAGGTTCATTAAGTTAATTCCCTTTCTACCATTACTATAGTATGCACATTTCCGCGAGGGTGAAAATCCCCAATGACTCTTAAATAGCGTGGGCTTAGGAGATTCCACAGGGCATCAAATATTTCATTCACTGCAGCTTCGTGGGAGATATAGCGATTTCTAAATTTATTTAGCCAGAGTTTAAGAGAACGAAGCTCAACAATTTTTTTATCGGGTGTATAAGTGATTTTTATTATAGCAAAGTCTGGATAGCCTGATCTGGGGCAAAGACAAGTAAACTCGGGAAAGGTGATCTCAATTTGATAATCTCTATCAGGATAGGGATTCTCCCAGGCTTCAAGTTCAGCAGTTTCAATAGCTATTTCACCATATTTTTTTTCAAGCATAGTCTTTGTATATCACTAATTAGATTTTAAGTGCGCCCCTGGCAGGACTCGAACCTGCGACCTTGAGATTAGGAATCTCACGCTCTATCCTACTGAGCTACAGGGGCACAGCTTTTATGAGTAAGATAAAAATGGGCGGAAGAGGATTCGAACCTCTGACCCCCGGCTTGTAAGGCCGATGCTCTCCCCCTGAGCTATCCGCCCCTGCACGATATTTATTAAAATAAACTATCTTTTTTAATTGTCAAGAAAATTTGCTAATGTTCCAAAAAGTGTATTCTCTTTGCCCCGCCGTACCAAAATGATTTAACAATAGGGGCACGACATGTCGTGCCCCTAAAAAATTCACCAAATTTTTTCTATCGTAGCAAAAATTATCTCCTTAGGTTGAGCAATTCTGTCTAATTATACAAAAGAAGTAGACATAGATAGACGAATGTGACAATTCAAAACAGTAAAGAAATGTAAGTAGACCTTAGGAATAACAGAAAAACAAGAACAAAGGGATTTTTTCCTTTATCCTAAAATTATAATAACTTTTTTAACATCTCAATTACTTCACTGTAATTGGGCTCCTCTGTTATTTCAGGTACAATCTGGATATACTCCACTTTTCCCTCTTTATTGATGATGAAGATTGACCTTGCTAATAGACCTTTAAGAGGACCTTCACCAATTAAAACTCCAAATTTTTCCATATCTTTATAACGAAAGTCTGAAACTACGCTAACATTTTTTATGTTATAACTTTCACAAAAACGTTTTTGGGCAAAGGGAAGATCCATAGAGATTACTGTAACCTCAACATTTTCTAATTTAGCTAAGAGTTCATTAAATTTTTGTGTTTCTCTCTCGCAAACAGGAGTATCAAGAGAGGGTACAGTAATTAGTAATTGAATTTTTCCCTTAGCACCACCTATAACTTTTTCTTGAAGGTCTTGAGTCACTAAAACTGCCTGAGGAGCCTCTGCCCCTACTTGAATTTCTGGACCAACTAAAAAGAAGGGTGTTCCCTTTAGATTAATGCTCTTTGCCATAAGAGCCTCCTTATAGTTAAGAATATAAATTCTAATTCTAAAAAATCTTTAAAAAAAGTCAATCAGAAATAAGAATGTTCCAAAATTTGTAGGGACTAAGCCTTGCGATATCTAAAGGGATAAAATTAAGAGGGGCGGTTCACGAACCGCCCACAAATTAGTAAGGGCTAGGCTTGCCTCAGCCCAAAATGTATCAATGGTAGGGTCAATTCACGAATTGCCCCAAAATTCGTAGGGGCACGGCACCGCCGTGCCCTAATTCGGGCAGCCGCAAGGGCTGCCCCTACGATTTTGAAATTTTCTGGGCAAATCGTGATTTGCCCCTACTTTTTTAATTCTATGGCCAAGCAGGCTGTGACCCTACCATTTAATCTCTTGTAGGGGCTATTCAAGAATCAACCACGAAGTGATTTCATAAATCGTAAGGGCATGGCACCGTCTTGTCCCCTAAAAAATATAAAAATCTCCTTTGAACATAGTAAAAATCATCCTATTAGCTTAGGCTTGCCTGTCAGATTGTTCAAATGGAGAAAGCAAAAAGCAGAAGATGACAATTCAAAATAATTAAAAAGTATGACATTACCTTAGGAATAACAGGTACTTTGAGAAGGCAACACGATTTTTAAAACATTCTCAATGACACCTTGACAGTTTGAAAAAAAAAATTATTTTTATAGAAAATTTTAAGGAGGATGAAGTGGCAAGGCACAAAAAAATTGAAAGAATGAGGGAAATTGAGAGAAGGCGCAGAAGAAGGGAAAAATTAGCTAAGCTTCGTAAGAAAGGTCTTTTCCCAAGACCAGAAGGCTATGATCCTACTGTTTATTCCTATGTAGCCTATGCCGTGGCTAAGGGCATTATGAGTTTAGAAGAGGCCTTAGCTCGCTTAGAAAAAGCTAAGATCTCTTAAAAGCATTTTAACTCCAAAACTCCCCATTACCTCAAACTGGGCCTTATCTCTATTAGGCCCTTATTATGCAACCTCTCCTCAAAGTAGAGAATCTATCAAAAAAATTTGGGCATAAGCTGGTTTTAAAAAATATCTCCTTTGAAGTTTATCCTTCAGAAATCCTTGGAATTATTGGGCCAAACGGAGCAGGAAAAAGCACCCTTTTATATATTTTATTAGGAGTAATCCTTCCTACAGAGGGCGAAATATATTATTTTGGAAAAAATTTTTTTCACCATCGAAGGGAGGTTCTTAAAAAGGTAGGTTTTGCCTCTCAATATGTGAGCCTGCCCTATTCTTTAAAAGTAAAGGAGAATTTAAATATTTTTGCTCATCTCTATGAAGTAGAAAAAGCTAAGGAAAAAATTGACTCCCTATTAAGGCTTTTCCAACTTAAAGAGAAGGAAAATGTTTTAACCAGGGGGCTTTCCTCTGGCGAGATGATGCGTCTTAATTTAGTAAGAGCCTTTCTTGCAGAGCCAAAGATCCTTCTCTTAGATGAACCCACAGCTGGCCTTGACCCTGAATTTATAAGGATTGTTGTAAAAATTATCAAAGAGAAAGCTCAATTTGAAGAATTAGCAGTTCTTCTGACCTCCCATCAATTGGGAGAGCTTGAAAAGATAGCTACAAAATTGCTCTTATTAAAGGAAGGGCAAATAATTGATTACGGAGATTTGCCTACCCTATTTGAGAGGTTTAAAGTTAAGAATTTAGAGGAACTATATTTTAAGGTTTTTTCTTATGATTAGTTTAGGGAGAATATGGGCCATCCTTCTTAGACACTTGTATTTGCTAAAACATTCCTTCGGCAGGTGGATAGACCTTTTTTACTGGCCCACCGTTGATCTCCTGCTCTGGGGTTTTATAACTTTGTATCTCTATAAAAATGGGATGGGTGCCCTAAATATTCCTGCTCTCTTTCTTGGTGCTTTGATCTTTTGGAACATTCTAATAAGAGCTCAACAGGGTTTGACTGTGAG
>CALLJI010000153.1 GCA_938091475.1 uncultured Caldimicrobium sp.
ACTCCAGTATAAAGGCACAATCTATTCAAAAGATCTGATTATTCTCATAAAACCAAATTATGAAAAAATTATCTATCCCTGGTGGAGAAAGGAAGGACATCTTCTTCAAGAAGTAGACTTAGAAGAGGTTTTCCTTTTTAAACCTACCTATTTGATAGTAGGAAGAGGTGCAAGTGGAGTGATGAAGATTTCCCCTGCAGTGAAAGAAAGGGCTAAAAGAGAAGGGATTATCTTAGAAGATTATCTCACCAAGGATGCGCTTTTACGCTTTAATGAGCTTTTGGCACTTAATATGCCCTTAGCTGGTGCCTTTCATCTTACCTGTTAGATTTTTAGAGAGGTAGGTACCAAATAAACCTTAGGGGGCAGGGGCAAGCCTTGCCTCTACAATTAAAACCCTTTGGGCACGGCAGTGCGGAGCCCCTACAATTTGATTATTTGGGCGATTCGTGAATCGCCCCTACGTAAAACAACCCTCTTGGGCAGGGGCGAGCCCTGCCCCTACGGATAAAACCTCAGGGCAATTCGTGAATCGCCTATACAGATAAAACATTCGGGCACGACATATCGTGCCCCTACTTTTTTTAATTTTTGGAATATTTGAAATAAATTTGTAGGGGCACAGCATGCTGTGCCCAAAGAAAATCAAAAAATTGTAGGGGCAATTCAGGAATTGCCCCGATTTATAAGGGCAATCACGATTTGCCCAGAAAATTTTAAAATCTGTAGGGGCAGACCTTGCGGTTGACCACTCAGGAGCGTAGTTCCCGATACAGGGGATAGAGGCGTAGCCTATGGATATTCATAGACTAAAATTTGGGAACATCCTAAGTTTTTATATCGGGCACTTTTAACTCGGGAGAAGGTTTCCCCACATAATATCCCTGGGCATAATCAATTTTTAGCTCCCTAACCGCTCTTAAGATCTCCTCACTTTCTACATACTCAGCAATAGTTTGTATTTTCATACCCCTGCAAAAGGTCACAACACTCTCAACTATGCTTCTATCAATGGCTTCGCCTGAGACTAAACTTCGTATGAATTCACCCTCTATTTTGACAAAATCTACAGGAAATAGTCTTACATAGTGAAAAGAGGAATAGCCTGATCCAAAATCATCTATTGCCACAAGACTGCCTAAATCTTTTAATTCATAAATAAATTTTCGTAATAGCTCTGCATTCTTAATAGTCTCTCTTTCTGTAATTTCAAAAACTACCCTTTGAGGATCAATCCAATAATCATCTATTAACCTTTTCAAAGAGTCAACATATTCTGAATAGACAAGAACTTTTGGAGTTGTGTTTATAAAAATATAGCCTTTATACTGATTTTCTGCTATCTTTTCAAAAACCTTCTCTAAAAGTAAAAGATCCACCTTTCCAATTATACCCAAATTGGAAATATATCCTATGAATTCACCTGCAGAGACGATGCGATCCTCCAAAACAACCCGCATGAGGGCTTCATAAGCGAATAATTCTTTGTTATCTGCCCTGCAAATGGGTTGAAAATAGGGCAAAATATTTTTTTCATGAATGGCTTTATTTATTAAGACTAAGGTTTCATCCATATACTTTAAAATACTCTGAAGATCCTCAATGGAGGGGAAGAGAATCTTATCCTTCCCTAAGGTTTTGGCTTTCACAGCCATATGTTCTGCTATAGTGAAAAGCTCCTTAGGAGTTTTGCCATGATCAGGATAAACAGCAAGCCCCATAGAAGAAGTGGTTGTGACCTTTACCCCTTTAGGAGAAGTTAAACTGGCTTCCTTTATAGCTTGCCTCACTCTATTGGCAATCAAATAAGCCTGTTCTATATCAGCATTACTTAAGATACATACGAATTCATCTCCCCCTAATCTACAGACAATATCTCCCCTTCTCACATTCTCTCTAATTATTTTTCCAATAAGTTTTAAAAAGCTATCACCAAAGATATGTCCATAGACATCGTTAATCAACTTAAAATCATCTAAGTCTATAAACATTAGAGTAAATTTGTGGTTATGTCTTTTTGCTTTTTCGATCTCATAGGCTAAAAGTTCCCAAAAAACCCTTTTATTAAATAACTCTGTTAGAGAGTCTCTGGTTGCAAAATATTCCATTTCCTTAGTATATTCATATATAGCTTTAGCTGAGACAATAACATTAACTAACATAGATAAAACACCTTCTAAACCAATGGCCCTCACAGGGTCATCCGCAATGTCAGCATTCACACCAATCCCCACGATCCCACCTATAAGAGGCTTCTCAAGGAGAAAAACCTTAGTTTGCACCAATAAATCTTCTTCTTCCAATTTTAAAAAGGTTTCTTTGGGGTAGACCACTTCATGCAAAAAGGTAGGAGGAAGTTTTTGTGCAGTTTCTTTAAATGGCGGTGCGCTTTCTATATACTCTAAAATAATTCCCTCCATTAGGTCTTTGGTTTCGTCTGCAGGCCTCTTAATCCAAAATATTTCTATAGCAAGATTTTCATCTTTACCTATTGTAACAACAAAGAGACTATAAATAGTAAAAATCTTATTTTCTTCTTTTAGAAGGTTTTTTATAAATTCCTTCCAGTCCTTTACCACATCTGCGGTGATAACAAATTTTTCTAAGAGTTTTATTTCAAATTCTAAAATCTCTTTGTCGATGGCCACTGCTCTGATTTTTTTTACTAATTGAGCAAGTTCCTCTTTTATCTTGTTAAATTCTTCAAAGGCTAAATCTACTCTCTTTAATTCTATCTTTCTTAAATCACTAACACTATTTACCTCTTTTATATTCTGATCTAAAAGAGCAAAAGATCTCTTTAGCCTGTTTGAGAAAAAAGTAGCAATCAAATATGAGACAAGAATAGGCCATGGAAAGAGTAATAATATCATTAAGAATCCTGCTTTATAGAAATTAGATAGGTAGGGAGAAAGATCAAAGTTTATATCAAGAACACCTAAAACATCTCCCACTTTGGCATTAGTGTGACAACTTAGGCATTCTTCTTCCGTCTTAAAGGGATAAAGATAGCGAATTTTATTTTCTCTAACCAGCATCTCCTCTTGTCCATCTTTAAAAACTTTCTCTACCTCCCCTTCAATTTTAACTTTTCCTATAGGTCCATAAAGCTCATCCACAAGTTTCCCTCTCCATAATTCAAAGAAATACTCTTTCTCTTTGTAGATATCTTTATAGGCCATCAAGAGGGCTAACATCTCCTCTCTTTTCCAACCCTTCTTCATAACCTGATAGATGGAGTGATAACTCATTGAGGCTATTTCATCCATTTTTT
>CALLJI010000154.1 GCA_938091475.1 uncultured Caldimicrobium sp.
GTATTGGTTAAAGAGAGATATTTGACATCTTTAGTCATTACTTCTGATACTTTTAACATAGAATTTCCCCTCTGTTTGGAGCTGTGGAGTTCCATTTGAATAAAGAATTTAGCATAATTTAAAAAATTTAGCATAATTTACTTATAGATCAAGTTCAAATGGAGAATGTGTGGTTACTATTTTTAAATGTCACATTTAATCAATAATTTAGAATGTCTCATGTTAGAGGTGCGATATGCTCTCCCAGAAAAGGTTTTGTTTGTAGGGGCTCCGCACCGCCGTGCCCCTAATCGGGCAGCTGCAAGGGTTGCCCCTACAGGTTTTTAAATTCCTTGGGCACAGCGTGCTGTGCCCCTACCTTACAATTCCTTTGTAGGGGCAGGGCTTGCCCCTGCCCAATATTTTGTAGGGGCACGATATGTCGTGCCCAAGAGATCACAGATGTAGGGGCGATTTACGAATCGCCCCCAAAGTGGGAAGACCACCTATGGGTACGAGTTCCTGTTGTAGTAGACAGGGGCGTAGCTTATAGATAAACATAGGCTATCATTTTTGAAACACTCTTTTTGAAATAACCATTTAGTAATCGCAAGAGAAAAGGTCTGAGTCTGTAGAAAATATTGAGGAATATGTTTTAATAATCAAAAGCTTCTCTGGTGAAACAACGGGTGGTTATTTTATTAGGGGTAAAAATCGGTGATATATGAAGATTTACTTGTACTTTGGTTAGCCTATCTTCTCTGGGAATTTTTACCTTCTTATGTTTTTTTTGAAGGAGCCTTTGTATTAAAGTTTATTCTTTTCATAGGAAAAGAATTATCTTTTTTTATTCTACCAGTAATTTTGAATAAAAGATTTTTTGAAAAATACTTTTTAATCCTCTCTTTTATCTTCTTTGCACTTGATTTATCCTTTTTTGGATTAAAAGGGCTTTTAGAACCCTACTATTTTTCTACTCTTTTAATTCTCTTTTGGTATTTACATTACTACATTTGGATAAGAATTATTTATGCTCGTCTAAGTCTGAATTATATGAGAATACTTTTAGGTCTTTTACTGCCCTTTTTTATTTTGCTCACAATAGATGAAATTTTACAATATTTTGATATCCATTTTTCGGGTCAGTTTTTAGTTTTACTTATATTAATTTTGATTTTCACACCCTATTTTGTAATAAAAATCTGGCCTGTTTACAAACTTCCTCTTTCACCTCTGAGGGAAACTTTATTACAATTTATCAAAAAAGAGGGTATAAAAATCAAAGAGATTTATGTAATACCCACACTTGGTGAAAAATTTTATACAGCGGGAGTGGTGGGCTTTATTCCTCCCTTCCGCTATCTCTTTTTTTCCAAGGGATTGCTTGAGATTTTAGATTTGGATGAAATAATAGGAGTGGTAGCACACGAAATAGGTCATATTAAGAAAAGGCATGGCCTCTATCTTTTTTTGCTATTGTTAACCTTCCCGCTTTTTTTACTAAATAGTTTCTCTTTGCTTTTTTTCCCTTTGCCTTTAATTTTTAAAAATTCTGATAATTTTTTAAGCTTTTTAAAGGGTCCCTATGGGATTTTATTTGAGGTCTTTCTTGGTATCTGCCTTTTGTTTTTATCCTTCTTGTTCTTAAGATTAATTTTGGCTTATTTTATGAGATCCTTTGAGAGAGAAGCTGATTTATATGGACTTAGCCTTTTGCAAACCCCTGATCCTCTAATCACCTCATTATACAAAATTGGTGAGATTTCAGGCCAGCTATACAGAAAATCTTGGCATCATTATGGGCTCTGGGAAAGAATTCAATATCTCAAATATGCCTCACTTAATCCCTGGATACTTCAAAAACATTCTTTCCTGATAAGAAAGAGGATACTTCTTTGGATCCTCTTTAATCTTGCCCTCTTAGGTGTGTTAAGTATCTTTGATTCAGAGATGATAGATATAATCTTGAAAATTTTTATCCATTGAGTAAGTTTTTTCTATGCTGAGGCCTCCCTATAAAAAATATGAAATCTTTTATATTTATGCCTTCAGAGAGGGGCATAAAGACCTAAGAAATCTTGAGGATCCAGATCTTATCGGTTACTGGGAGGAAGATGGATTGGGGGTGCTCTTTTTTCATAAGCCCAAGGAGGATCTTATTGAGGAGTTAATAAAAAGATATCATCTTCAATTAGAAATAAAAGATGTAGTTCCCTATTCTCAATGGAATGAAAGGAGAGTTCCTAAGCCCTTTGAAATTGGCTCTTTCAAAATTGCACCGGTATGGTTTGAGGGTGAATGGGATTTAATTTTTGATCCCAGTGTGGTATTTGGAGAAGGCACGCACCCTACTACTACACTTATGTTAGAGTTAAGTTGGGAATTTTATCAAGAAAAAGGTCTTCCTGAGCGAATATTAGATTTAGGATGTGGTTCAGGGATTCTTACCCTTTTTTGGGCAAAACTCGGGGGTAAAGTTAAGGCTATAGATATAAATCCTCTTTGTATCAAGGTTACTCTGAGAAACTTAGAGTTAAACCATTTGTCAGCTTCTGTCAAAGAGGCAGATGTTAGAGAATGGAGGGATTTTTCAGCAGAGCTTATTTTAGCCAATCTATATAAAGGTTTACTCTTAGATCTCTTTAAAAGAGAAGAGTTTTTAGAGGGAAAGGAGTATTTGATTTCTGGATTTACTGTGGGAATGGAGGAAGAAATAAGAGAGGCTATTAAAGATAAATTTACTCTACTTAAACGCAAAGAAAGGGACAATTGGGTAGGTTATCACTTATGCCGGATTTAATTTTAGCTGTAGATGTAGGCAATACTGCTACTACTTGTGCTCTTTATGATGAGAATGGATTAATACGAGCTTTTTTTAGTTTTAAAACTGAGGCAGTAGTCTCTTCTGAAGAGCTTTTGGTAAAACTCTTAGAGTTTTTACGGCTTTTTGGGGTGAATACAAAAGATGTAAAAGGGATTAGTTTAGCTTCGGTTGTGCCCTCAGTTGAAGGGTATTGGATAGAGCTTGGTAAAAGGTGGTTAGCAAGGGAAGTTGTAGTTGCCAAGGCTGAGACAGTAAAGATACCTATGGATCTCCTCTATCCCTGTGAAGTAGGGGCAGATAGATTAGTGAATGCTTTAGGGGGCTGGAAAAAATATAAGAGAGCTCTAATCATTGTAGATTTTGGTACTGCAACCACCTTCGATTGCATCTCAGAGAGTGGTGTTTATTTAGGAGGAGCCATTGCCCCTGGGCTCAGGCTCTCAATGGAAGCTTTATTTAGGGGTACAGCTAAATTACCCAAAATAGATCTAACTTCTCCTCCTGAAACTGCTATAGGTAAGGATACCCTCTCAGCTCTAAAGAGCGGTTTAATCTTTGGTTTTGCTGGGCTTGCAGATGCCCTAATAGAAAAAATATCTGAAGAGATGAACCAATCTCCTATAGTTTTAGCTACCGGTGGTCTTGCCCCCTGCGTGGTTCCCTTTTCCAAAAAAATTAATCAAATAGATCCAACCCTCACCCTCGATGGTTTATATTATTTATGGAAAATGCACCTCTCATAGCACTTATTCAGCCCTCAAGCCCTCCTGAGAGAGAGCTTTTTGAAAAAGCTCTTAATTTTTTAAGAAAAAACGCCCTTCCTTTCAAGAGCTTTGTAGAATTCTCTGATGATCCTCCCTTTCAGAAAGCTTTTTTATTATACGAACTTATAACCTCTCACAAATTTACCCACCTTTGGGCAGTAAGAGGTGGCGCAGGAGCTATAAAACTACTTCCATATTTAGATGAGTTCTTTAAAGAAAAACTTTATAACCCTACATATTTTCCACAAATTATTGGATATTCAGATATTACCACCCTTCATCTCTATTTTTGGAAAAAATTTAAGCTTAAGGGATTACACGCCCCTATGGTGATTAATCTACCAGAGCTCTCTCAAGAGGCTTTTAAAAGGTTAAAAGCCTTTATTTTAGAAAACAAGGGTGAGGGAAAACTTACTGGAAAAACCTATCAGTCGGGTATAGGAGAGGGTATTCTGCTGGGAGGAAATCTCTCTGTTTTTTCGTCTCTTTGTGGGACACCCTATTTTCCAGAAGAAAAGGCTATTATTCTTATATTGGAAGATGCCAAGGAAAAACTC
>CALLJI010000155.1 GCA_938091475.1 uncultured Caldimicrobium sp.
CCTGGGGCCAATACACTAATAGACATTATAATTTTAATCCTCCTCATCTTCAAGGGCTTCCTCAAATATCTCAAAGGATTCTTTAACCAGACATTCCTTATCTGGGAAATGACAGGCTCCTACCTTGCGCTGTGGAATGGGTTTTTCTGTAGGCTCTAACTTTATTGATAATTGCCTTTTCCCTCTCCATCACCATCCCTCCTCTGAATTTTGTCTTTATTTTTTCTAAAATAAAAAGTATAATTACTTTCTATAAGGATTTGTGAAAAAATTATTATAAGATATTGGAAAATATTTGTTTCTGCTTTTATCAAAAAGTGTCTTGGCAGGTATTGCCGTGCTATTACCAGACAATGGTATTGTAGGGGCAGTCCTGCGGCTGCCCATATTGGGCACGACATTTCGTGCCCCTACAAAAAAACATTTTGGGCTGGGGCAAGCCCTGCCCCTACAAATTGGGGCAATTCGTGAATTGCCCTTACTGGTTTAATATCTGGGCGATTCGTGAATCGCCCCTACACCTATTTGGGCACGACATGTCGTGCCCCTACTTTTTTAATAGTTTTTGGATTTGAAAAAAATGTAGGGGCACAGCATGCTGTGCCCAAGAAATAATAAAATTGTAGGGGCAAATCACGATTTGCCCAGAAATAAAAATCCGTAGGGGCTCAGCATGCTGAGCCCAAAAAATTAAAAAAATAGTAGGAGCAGCCCTTGCGGCTGCCCAAAATGCGGTTTAAAAATCCTTTAGGGCACGGCGGTGCCATGCCCCTACAATTAAACCTCTTTGGGCGATTCGTGAATCGCCCCTACCCTTTTTATACCCCTTTAAAACCTCGCCCTCACCCCTTGTTTTTACTCTTTACTTTTTTAGAAATAGCTTTATATTGAAAGAAATAACTATGTATAAAAGTAGTAAACCCAAGATTGAACGCATAAATCTCAGTGCCAAACAAAACTTTCTCTATAATTTCCATCTAAAACCAGCCGAATTAGAAGCCTATTTAGATGAATACTTGGTTGGGCAAGGGGAAGCTAAAGGAGTAATTGCTACAAAAATTTGTACCCATTTCCATAAAGCCAAAAATTTATTAATGAAAGAGTCTCGTTTAGAGAACACGGGTTTTGTGAAAAATAATATCATTATGATTGGGCCAACTGGGGTGGGTAAAACCTATACCATTAAGCTTATCGCTAAAAAACTTGGGGTTCCCTTTGTTAAAGGTGATGCCACTAAATTTAGTGAGACGGGTTATGTAGGAGGCGATGTAGAAGACTTAGTTAGAGATCTCTATTGGGAAGCAGAGGGGGATTTAGAAAAGGCTCGCTTTGGCATTATATATTTAGATGAAATTGACAAGATTGCCTCTCCTGGTGAGATAATAGGGCCTGATGTTTCAAGAACTGGTGTGCAGAGGGCTTTACTTAAACCTTTAGAAGAGACGGAAGTAGAAATTCGTTTGCCCCAAGAGGGCTTTCAATTTTTAGATTTACCTGAGGAAACCAAGCAAAAAAAGAGAAAGCTTACCCTTAATACTAAATACATTCTCTTTGTGGTCAGTGGAGCCTTTCAGGGTTTGGAGGAAATAATCAAAAAAAGATTAAAAAAGCAAAGCTTAGGGTTTCTCTCTGAAATTGAAGGAAAAGAGAACAAAAAAATCAATTATCTTAAATTTGTTACCCCTGAAGATTTAGTAAATTATGGCTTTGAAAGGGAATTTGTGGGTAGATTTCCAGTAATTGTGGTTTTTGACCCCCTCGGTGAAGAGGACCTTTATGCCATTTTAGCCAATCCCAACAATGTGATTGTTTTAAATAAAAAACGAGATTTTAAAGTTTATGGGATTGACATTGCCTTTACCCACGGTGCTTTAAAAGAGATTGCCAAAAGGGCATACCTTGAGGGAACAGGGGCAAGAGCCCTTGCCAGAATTTTAGAAGTGGCTTTAATTCCCTTTGAGAGACTTTTACCCTCTAAGGAGGTTCATTTTCTCGCTATTACGGAAGACCTGATAAGAGATCCTGAGGGATATCTTAGCTCTCTTTTAGCCAACCCCAAGGCTGATAAATGGCAAGAACTCTATAAAAAAGCCCTAAGGGAAGAAAAGGAGAGAATGACCCAGTTTCTTGAGGAAAGGCAATCTCTCTCCCAAGACCTTTCCTTTGAACTCACTCCACCTCGCCTAAATCTTCTCTTTGAAATTTATAAAAATGAAGACATAGAGTTATCTCAAGCTTTAGAGGAGCTGAGTTATTTATATAAACAAATAAAGACTTATGAAAACACCTTTTCCAAAAGGAATCAAATCCAAGTGCAATTCACAGAGGAGGCTATTGATTATATCTTAGAAGAAGTAATTAAAAGGGATGTGGGAGTTTTCTCTTTCTGCGAGAAACATCTTAGTAGGCTGGAATATACCCTTTCTCTTATAAAAGAGACCACTAAGAAGGATAAATTTTTAATTACAAAGCAAAGTTTTGTTGACCCTGATAGATTTTTAGAGGACCTCTTGACCAATTAAAATGATTCTTCTTGCCTTGTGTGAGGCAATTTTTGAGAAAATTAAGCCTTTTTTAGATAAATTGCACTTAAAATATCAAAGAATTGAAAGCGGCGAAGAATTATTAGAGAAAGCTAAAAAGATAAAACCAAGCCTTATCATCCTTGAGAAGGATTTACCCCTCTTAGATGGATTTGCAGTAACCCTGCTTTTAAAGAGTGATCCTAAAACTCAGGAGATTCCTATTGTGGCTGTGTGTAAGTGTAATTTTCCTGAAGAGGAGATTAAAGCCAAGGATTCTGGAGCAGATGCCATCATCCATTTACCTCTTCAAGAGGAGGAAATTATAAAACTACTAAAAAGATTTAACAGAAATTAAAGAGGAGGGTATTTTAAAATGATTGGAATTTCAAAACTCTATTGCGGAACTGTGGAAGCTTCTGATCCTTTGAGATATGGAAGAAGAGCAAAGGATCTGCCTTCACATTTACTTCAGTTTTCTGCAGATAAAAAACCAGTAGTGGTGTGGAATGTAACCAGGGCTTGCAATTTAAGATGTATTCACTGCTATGCCTCAGCGGATAACCATCCTGCAGAGAATGAGCTCACCACTGAAGAGGGAATAAAACTGCTTGAGGACTTGGCTCAATTTGGATGTCCTGTTGTGCTCTTCTCTGGTGGTGAACCCTTGGTCAGAGGAGACATCCTTGATCTTATTCATAAGGGTGTATCCTTAGGGTTAAGGGCTGTGCTCTCTACAAATGGAACTTTAATTGATGAGGAAATGGCAAAGGAATTGAAAAAATTAGGGCTTTCCTATGTGGGAATAAGTCTTGACGGGATTGGAGAGGTGCACGACCGTTTTAGAGTCTCACCGGGATGTTTTGAAAAGGTTCTTAGGGCTATTGAGAATTGTAAGAGAGAGGGGCTCAAAGTGGGGCTTAGATTTACTATTAATAAGTTCAATGCTGAAGAAATTCCTAAGATTTTTGATTTAGTTGAGGAAATGCAAATCCCAAGAATTTGTTTTTATCATTTGGTTTATGCTGGAAGGGGAAGTAGGCTTATTGAGCAAGATCTGAGCCATGAAGAGACGCGCAGATGGGTAGACTACATTATAGATAGAACCAAAGAACTCCATGATAAAGGGCATAAGGTTGAAGTGCTTACCGTGGACAACCACGCAGATGGCCCCTATCTTTACTTAAGAATGAAAGGAGAGGGAAATCCAAGGGCAGAAGAGGTCTATCAACTGCTTCTTATGAATGGCGGAAATAACACTGGGGTAGGCATTGGGTGTGTCTCCTGGGATGGTTCAGTGCATCCAGATCAATTTTGGAGACATTACAGTTTTGGTAATGTTCGTCAAAGACCCTTTAGTGAAATCTGGATGGATACCTCAGATCCCCTTATGGCAAAATTGAAGGAAAAGAAAAAATATGTTAAAGGAAGATGTGCCAAGTGCAAGTTTTTAGAGATATGTGGTGGTAATTTTAGAGTAAGAGCTGAAGCCTATTATGGGGATGAATGGGCGGAAGATCCAGCCTGCTATCTCACAGATGAGGAGATTGGCATAGC
>CALLJI010000156.1 GCA_938091475.1 uncultured Caldimicrobium sp.
TGGTTCTCCTATATAATTTAAAGTTTATTTTATGATCTAGCTAATGAGTCCATTTTACATAGTTTTTCCTTATGGGTCAAGAGTTTATGTAGAATGTGTGGTTACTATATTAAAATGTCACATTTAATTACTATTTTGAAAGGTCGCATAAGGGGTGTATTATGCTTTACCAAAAAAGTATTATTCGTAGTAGCACGGCAGTGCCGTGCCCTGAATTGGGCAGCCGCAAGGGCTGCCCCTACAGATCTTTGAATCAAAAAATTTTAAAATTCGTAGAGGCACGACATATCGTGCCCAAAAATCAAATTCTTGGGGCAAAGCGTGATTTGCCCCAACAATATTTTTTATTTTTTGGACACACCCTGCTGTGCCTTTACAAAATTTTTAAATCTCTCTCAAGTGCACAAAAACAACCTAAATTAAAAACCTTTTCTTTAGCCCATTGCAGGGACAAAGGATGATCCCCTTGTAAATAATAGGAATACGGTTTAAAACCCTTCGGGCTGGGGCAAGCCCAGCCCCTACAAATAAAACCTTTTGGGCACGGCGGTGCCGTGCCCCTATAAATATTGGGCGATTCGGGAATCGCCCCTACAACTAAAACCTTTGACCAAGGCAGAGTATACCACTTTTATAATATGATCTTTCAAAAGAGTATTTTTTAAAAAGCAACTTCTCTTAATTTTTGTCTTAAAGTGGAAACTGAGGGGACAGGGGTTAGTCTTCCAGACTCATCTATAAAGAGCCTTCAACCAAAACCCTCTTGAGAGATAGGTTGTACCTCTTCTCCATTAATTTTTATAGTGGGAGACCCCCTTAATTTTAATCTCTCTGCCTCTTCATCTTGAATTCGTGAAAAGGTAACCTCAGCCTCAAGTCCCTCTAACTCTAAAGCCTTACTTATATTTTCCCTTAACTGGGCTTCGCTTTTGCAATGCTGATTTAGGTAAACCTCAATTTTAACCCTTTTCTTATCCATAATTTTTAACCACCTCTCTTATGTAATCTTTTAATTCTTTAAGACCTAATTTTTTCTTGAAACTACCCTGAGCTAACTCTGGTTTACCTCCCCCCTTAAGCTCAAGGGCTGAGGAAAGTCTTTTAAAGAGTTCCCCTGCTGGGTATTTTTGACTTAGCCCCTTTGTTACCATAGTAACTAAAAGGTGATCCCCTTCTCTTTCCCCAATCAAAAAGATGATCCCCTCTCCTAACCTTTGTTTATAAAAATCTCCAAATTCTCTAAGTTCCTCCATCCTATCAGTCTTAAAGGAAGTCACAAGTAAATTAATGTCTCCTAATCTTTCCACATCCCTCAATCTCTCTTCAAGCTCATCCCTAATATTTCTTGTTTTCAAGGTTTTTATTTCTTTCTGGAGTCTATCCCTTTCTTCTAGAAGAGACTGAATGCGTTTTTCCAAGTCCTTAGGAGAAGTTTTAAGTAACAAGGAAAGATCCTCCAATTTCTTTTCAAGACTCATAAGGTATTCATAAACTTTTGCCCCTGCTATAGCCTCAATTCTTCTAATTCCACTGGCAACACTACTCTCACTTAAAATTTTAAATAGTCCAATCTCACCAGTTGCTTTGATATGGGTGCCTCCACAGAGTTCACAAGAAATTTCATCAATCTTAATCACCCTCACTATATCTCCATACTTTTCCTCAAAAAAGGCAAGGGCTCCTAATTTTTCTGCCTCTTCTTTTTTCATCCAAAGCACATCCACAGGATAGTTAGCAAGAATCCATTGATTAACCCATTTTTCAATCTCTGAAATCTCCTCCTGTGATAAGCCTTGGAAATGGGTAAAGTCAAAGCGCAGTCTATTTTCTTCCACCAATGAGCCTGCCTGTCTCACATGGGCACCAAGGATTTTCCTTAATGCCGCATGCAAGAGATGAGTAGCAGTGTGATGGCGTGCAATGTGTGCCCTTCTCTCTTTATCAATCTCTAATTCCACTCCATCCCCTTCCCGAATCTCTCCCTCTTCCAATTTTATCTTATGATAAATTACCTCTCCTACCCTTTGCACATCCACAACCCTTGCCCTACCCTTTGGTCCACGAATCCATCCAGAGTCAGCCACCTGCCCGCCTCCTTCAGGATAAAAGGGGGTTATGTCTGTAACTAAAAGGTCATCCCTTAGCACCAAGACTTTTCCTTCACTCTTTGCTTCCTCATAACCTACAAAGATGGTCTGAACTCCCTCTTGAACCAGGGCTTTAATAGCCTCTGGCACTGTCTCTAAAACCCCTTTCCAAGATTTTCTACTCTCCTCTCTGGCTTTTTCTCTTAACACCTCAAATCCCTTTATGTCAAGCTCAAATCCCAAAGGTAACACATAGTCTCTCACTAAATCATAGGGGAAACCATAGGTATCATAGAGCTTAAAAAGTAGCTCCCCTGGAATAATTTTCTGGTTGGCAGAAAGAAGTTTTTTTACCTCCCTTTCTAAAACCTCTAAGCCAAAATTTATGGTCTCCTGAAATTTTGTTTCCTCAATTTTTAAAACCTTAGCCACAACCTCTGCATTATTTTTGACCTCAGGATAGATATCTCCATACTCCTTTACTACCGGCGGCACAAGTTTATAAAGAAAGGGCTCTTTTAAACCAAGGGTTTTTCCAAAGCGCTCTGCCCTTCTAATAATCCTCCTCAAAACATAACCTCTTCCCTCATTTGAGGGTAAAATCCCCTCAGCAATAAGAAACACACTTGCTCTAATATGATCAAGAATAACTCTAAAGGCAACCTCAACTTCTTTACTTTCTTTGTAGGTTTTTCCTGTAAGCTCAGATAAAGCCTCTCTTAATCCCAAAAAGAGATCACATTCAAAATTTGAGGGTACACCTTGCATAACTGCAGAGATTCTCTCAAGCCCCATTCCAGTATCAATACTTGGTTTAGGTAAAGGCACAAGTTGCCCATCCCCGGTTCTTTCATACTGCATAAACACAAGATTCCAAATTTCAAGAAAGCGATCACAATCACACCCGGGACCACAATCCGGTTTCCCACAGGAGTAAGTTTCGCCTTGGTCAAAAATAATCTCTGAACAAGGTCCACAGGGACCAGTCTCACCCATCATCCAAAAATTGTCTTTTTCACCTAATCTTACAATCCTCTCCTCAGATAATCCAGCTATCTTTTTCCAAAACTGCACTGCCTCTTCATCCTCTCTAAAAACAGTTACATAGAGACGCTCCTTGGGAAGCTTCAGTACCTTTGTGATAAACTCCCAGGCGTAGGCAATGGCTTCTTCCTTAAAATAGTCACCAAAGGAAAAATTTCCGAGCATTTCAAAAAAGGTATGATGCCTTGAGGTATAGCCAACATTTTCAAGGTCATTATGTTTCCCCCCAGCCCGCATACATTTCTGACAACTCACTGCCCTTTTGTAGGGTCTACCTTCTTCCCCCAAGAAAACCCTTTTAAATTGCACCATCCCAGCATTGGTAAAAAGAAGCGTAGGATCATCTTGAGGTATAAGGGGAGAGCTCGGCACAACTGTATGCCCTCTCTCCTTAAAAAACTCCAAAAATTTCTCTCGAATTTCCCTTCCCTTAAGCATACATTATCTCCCTTTCTTGAGAAATTAAGAAAGAATTAATGAGTTCCAAACTTTAGTAAAAGTTTAACTTTACTTATCCAATTTGCAAGCTTGCCTCAACCTTTCTCTGAGCCACTAAAAGATATATTAGACCGAAATATTTGAGCTTTTTAGCTTTTACTCTAAAACCATAGCTATTAAGTTCTTCTATAACTTCAGAAAGTGTTGGGGCTTTGTCAAGGGAATGGATAAAATAGGCCCATCTTTCTCTTCCTAATAAAAGAGAAGCAAACGGTTTTAGAAAATACTTCATTAATATGGTTAATATAGTACTAAATCTTCCCTTAGATACATCTAAAATGGCTATTTCGCCTTCAGTTTTTAAAATTCTACCTACTTCTCTCAAAAAGGCATCTCTGTTTGGAAGATGTCTATAGGTAAGGGAAAGAATGATTGTATCAAAGAGGCTATCTTTAAAGGGCATATTTTCTGCATCTGCTAAAAGGAAGTGAGCATCTTTACATTTTCTTTTTGCTATTTTTAGCATTTCAAAAGAAATATCTATGCCAATTTTAAATCCTCTGTTTTGAGATTTATTTAAGATTTCCCCAGTCCCTGTGCCCACATCAAGCCTATTTCCCTCTTCTTTGATCATCCTAAGAAGTTGAATTTGCAAACTCTTAATCCTTCCCAGTGTAAGAAGATAAATGAGAATATCATAGAATTTACTAAGCTTAGAAAAGGCTTCTTTAATTACTACTCTCTTATCCATAAATAATAGCTTACCTCTTTAGATTTAACTTAGCAAATCTTCCTCTTTGAGATTTTATCCTGTATGGACCCCACACCGCCGTGTCCAGATGTTTCATCTGTAGGGGTGATTCACGAATCGCCCCAAGTTTTTATGTAGGGGCACGGCATGCCGTGCCCAAAAAGTTTTATTTGTAGGGGCTGGGCTTGCCCCAGCCCGAAAGGTTTTACAAACCGAAATTGGGCAGCCGCAAGGGCTGCCCCTACTATTTTTTTGAATTTTTGGGCTCAGCATGCTGAGCCCCTACACCTTTTATATTTTTTTGGGCAAATCTTGATTTGCTACTACGGTTTTTTTAATTCTTTGGACCATAAACCCCTACCAATATTTTTCGCAGGCTAAAGCCTGCGGCTAACAATCTTCACTTTATAGGGGCAATTCACGAATCTCCCAAAATTTGTAGGGGCAGGGCTTGCCCCTGCCCAATTTTTTTGTAGGGGTACGGCACCGCCGTGCCCAAATGGGTTTCAAAACCGCATTTGGGCAGCCGCAAGGTCTGCTTCTACGGGTTTTAAATTCTTGGGCTCAGCAAGACGGGTCCCTACGATTTTTATTTCTGGGCTAAGCGTGATTTACTCCATAAATTGGGACAATTCTTGAATTTCCCCTACCTTTTTTAAATTTTACAATGTGACATTTCAAA
>CALLJI010000157.1 GCA_938091475.1 uncultured Caldimicrobium sp.
AAATTAGAAGCAAGAATTATTTCTCTCTCTTCCTCTGTAAATCCTCCTTCAGGGCCTGAGAGAAGAAATATTTTTTGGGGTTTCTCTTTTAGCAATTCTAATAGTTCCTTAGGAGTAATTTTACCATTAGGAGAGGCTAAAAGGTTTAGAGAGTTCTCCAAAGCAAGAGCTTTACAAATAGAAGATAAGTCTCTTGTCATTTCAATCTCTGGCAAAAATAGTCTGCCTGATTGTTTCAGTGTAGAGAGAGCCTTTTCTTTATAACGGGTAATTTTGATCTTTTCCATCTTAGGAATGGTATAAGTGGATTGATAGAGAATAAATTTATGAATACCTAACTCGGTTCCCTTTTCAATCAAAAACTCACTTTTATCACCCTTCAGTAAGGGAATAAGTGCTGTGATTTCACACTCAGAAATCTTCTCTTCTCTGATTATTTCTATAATTTCTACTTCCACTTCTAATTTTTTTCCTCTCCCTTTGACTGATGAAATTTTTCCTAAAAATTCCTTTCCTTTGCCATCTATGAGATAAATTGAGTCTCCTTTATTTTTTCTACAAACCTTAATAGCGTGGTAGGCCTCTTTTTCTGGCAAAGGGCCTTTGTCTCCAGAAGAATTAAAATAAAATCTATTTCCACCTTTCAGCATTAAATGTATTATACCCTTTTTCTTCCCTTTCTCCACGAAAGGATGCCTTAAATATATCCATGGTATGGGTGCCACTACCAAATCCAGGGTAAAGATCCCTTTTTGGGCAGGGGCAAGCCCTGTCCCTACATTTTTGGGGCAATTCTTGAATTGCCCCTACAGGTGAAATCTTCGGGCACGGCGGTGTCGTGCCACCACGAAAAAACCCTTTTGGGCACGACATGTCGTGCCCCTACCTTTTTAAAATTTTTGAAATATTGTAAAATTTGTAGGGGCACAGCATGCTGAGCCCAAAGAGTTTAAAATGTAGGGGCAGCCCTTGCGGCTGCCCACCTTGGGCATGGCGGGGCGGAACCCCTTGACAAAAATTTTATAAGAAAGTAATTTTAGACTCTATGAAGGAAAAAATTTTTACCGCAGATTGGATTTATTGCTCTACCGATTTTCCTCCTATTAAAAAGGGTGCTCTTGTTATCCAGGGCTCAAAAATTATTGATGTTGGTCCCCAAAAAGAAATTTTAAAAAAATATCCACATTTACAGATCACAAATTTCAATAACAAATTAATCTTTCCCAGTTTGGTTAATGCTCATTCTCATGTACCAATGAGTATACTGAGAGGCATAGCAGAAGATTTACCCCTAATGACTTGGTTAAGGGAGTATATTTTCCCAGTAGAGAGTCACCTTCGAAGGGAATGGGTTTATTGGGGAACAAAGCTTTCTCTCCTTGAGATGATTAGAGCAGGGATTAGCCTTTTTTGTGATATGTATCTCTTTGAACCTGAGGTTATAAGGGCAGTTGAAGAATCAGGCCTTAAAGCGCTTTTAGGGGAAGGACTCTTTGATTTTCCTTCACCAGGCTATGGACCTCTGGAAAAAGGCTTAGAACTCACGGAAGAACTTCTCCAAGGATTTCAAAGGCATAAAAAAATCAAAATAGCTGTTTCACCTCATACCCTTTATACTTGTTCTCCTGAGACGATTAAAAAATGTCTTAAATTAGCTGATAAATACGGGGCAACCCTTCATATTCATTTAGCTGAAAATAGGGAGGAAATGGAGGAAGTTCAAAAGAAATATCAAAAAAGCCCAGTCGAGTTAATTGACTCCTTAGGTGGGCTAAAGGAAAATCTCCTTGCTGCTCACTGTGTAAAACTAACACCAAAAGAGATTGAACTCTTTGCTAAAAGGGGAGCTAGAATTGCCCATTGCCCAGAGAGTAATTTAAAACTCGGCTCAGGCATTGCACCTTTACCAGAGTTTTTAAAATTTGGTGTAAATGTAGCTCTGGGAACAGATGGTCCTGCAAGTAATAATGATCTGGATTTATTCTCTGAAATGAGAACTGCAACCTTAATCCAAAAGGGACTTAAGGAAGATCCCACCGTGGTTACAGCAAAAGAGGTCTTTGCTATGGCAACAGAATGGGGGGCAAAGGCCCTCGGTTTTAATGATACAGGTAAAATCCTCCCCGGTTATCGGGCAGATCTCGCAGTTTTAGATCTACAACATTTGCCTCTTCAACCTGATTATAATCCCTTAGCTCTAATTGTTTATAGCGCTAAAGCTGGATATGTTTCTGATCTCATAGTAGATGGTGAATTCATTATGAAGAATTATAAGATTTTGACTTTGGACGAAACCTTGGTGCTTGAGAAGGTGCAAGAAATTAAAGAAGAAATTTTTCACCTTTTAAGGAAAAAAATCTACTAAAGCACTTGACAAATTGTTTTTTTTAGTTTTTTTTAAATATACAAAAAATTCTTAAGGAGGTAGACTATGGCTGAAATAACAGCATTACTGAAGGAAGAGAGACTTTTTTACCCACCTCAGGAGGGTAAAGATCAAGCTTATATTAATAGTAAATACCAGTATGAACAAATTTATGAATATTCTCTAAAAGATCCAGATGGTTTCTGGTCTGAGAGAGCTAAAGAACTAATCACCTGGTTTAAATATTGGGAGAGAACCTGTTATTGGGATTTTTATATACCAGAAATCAGATTTTATGAAGGAGGAAAATTAAATGCAGCCTATAATTGTTTAGATAGACATCTCCTTAATCCAGATGTTAAAAATAAGGCTGCCCTTATTTGGCAGGGTGAACCAGATAAGGATGTTAGAGTTTTGACTTATCAGATGCTCTTTGATGAAGTTTGTAGATTTGCTAACATTTTAAAGTCCTTAGGCATAAGAAGGGGGGATCGTGTTGCTATTTATATGCCTATGATGCCTGAGGCTATAGCTGCAATGCTTGCCTGTGCCAGAATTGGTGCTATTCATAGCGTCGTCTTTGGCGGATTTTCAGCGGAAGCCCTTAAATCCAGAATTCTGGATGCTGGAGCCAAACTTTTAATTACTGCTGATGGAACCTATCGAGGTGGAAGAAAGATAAACCTTTTAAAAAATGCAGAAGAGGCTATTGCTGAATGTGAATGTATTGAACATTATATTGTAGTTAACCGTTTTGGTGAGGAAATAAAATTATCAGATAAAAGAGGGATCCTATATGAGGAGCTCCTCAAACAGAAAGAATTTGAGAAATATTGCCCTTATGAAGAAATGGATGCAGAGGATATCCTTTTTATTTTATACACTTCTGGCTCAACTGGTAAACCCAAAGGAATTTATCACACTACAGGGGGTTATTTAGTCTATACTGCCCATACTTGTCAATGGGTGTTTGATCTGCGTGCTGAAGATATCTTGTGGTGCACAGCAGATATTGGGTGGATAACTGGGCATAGTTATATTGTTTATGGTCCTTTAACCCTTGGGGCAACGGTTTTTATCTATGAGGGTATTCCTACTTACCCTAATCCCGGTAGATGGTGGGAACTTGTTGATAGATATAAGGTAAGCATTTTTTATACTGCACCCACAGTTATTAGAGCCCTGATGAGAGAGGGTGAAGAATGGGTAGCCAAATACGATTTATCTACCCTCAGAATTCTTGGAACCGTTGGGGAACCTATTAATCCAGAAGCTTGGATTTGGTATCACAAGAATATAGGCAAGGGAAGAATCCCTGTGGTGGACACTTGGTGGCAGACTGAAACAGGAGGCCATTTAATTTCACCCTTACCCTATGCTATTCCTCAAAAACCAGGGTCTGCTACAGTTCCTCTCCCTGGAATAGAACCAGTCATATTAAGAACAGACGGATCCCCAGCTGATATAAATGAAGGTGGACATTTATGCATTAAAAGGGCTTGGCCTGGGATGGCAAGAGGTGTCTGGGGAAGCCCGGAGAGATTTAAAGAAATTTATTTTAGCAGATTCCCAGGATATTATCTTACGGGCGATGGGGCAAGGGTAGATGAAGATGGGTATTACTGGATTATGGGAAGGTTAGATGATGTCATTAATGTCTCAGGACATAGGATCGGAACTATGGAACTTGAATCTGCCTTTGTAGCCCATCCAGCTGTGGCTGAGGCTGCAGTAGTGGGTATGCCTCATGAAATAAAAGGTGAGGCCATCTATGCCTATATTGTTTTAAAGGAAGGGTTAAGCCCTTCAGATAATCTTAAAGAGGAACTCATAAAGCATATAAGAAAAGAGATTGGTCCTGTGGCTACTCCTGATGTAATACAATTTGTAAGTGGTCTACCCAAAACTCGCTCTGGCAAGATTATGAGAAGAATTTTGAGAAAAGTAGCTGCTGGCGTTTATGATGATCTTGGAGATATATCAACCTTGGCTGATCCAGCTGTGGTTGATGATATTATTAATGGAAGAAAAGCCATCTTTGGAAAATAAAACCCTATCTTGTAAGCCCCCTGCAAGGGGGCTTTCTTACTGATGAAAGATTTTGAGTTTATTTGGCCAACCAAAATCTATTTTGGAAAAAGTTCTCTTAAAAAATTAAGTGAAAACCTAACTCAATATGGTAAAAAGGTTCTCTGGGTTTATGGTGGAGCCTCTATTTCAAAGACGGGATTGTATACTTTCTTAAAATCCCTTTTCTACAAACACAGACTTTCCTTTATTGAATTTGGTGGAATCAAACCTAATCCTCCATTAAAACAAGTAATGGAAGGGGTGGAAATTGCCTTAAAAGAAAAACCAGATTTCCTTTTAGCAGTAGGTGGAGGAAGTGTAATAGATGCTGCCAAGGCTATTGCCTGTGGTTACTATTATAAAGATAGACTTTGGGATTTTTTTGAGAGAAAGGGTACTCCTGAAAAAGCTCTTCCCATCATTACTATACCTACTCTTTCTGGTTCTGGTTCCGAGACAAATGATGTTTCTGTCATTGTAAACCAAGAAAAGGGGCTTAAGTTAAGTTTAAGGGCACCTTGTCTTTTTCCTAAGGCTGCCTACCTTGATCCAACCCTAACCTTTACTGTTCCCCAAAATTATACATTTATAGGGATTATGGATACCCTTTCCCATCTCTTTGAATATTTCCATTTCAGAATGGACAAATCTCCGGGATTAAGTGAAGATTATTTAGTTTTACTCATAAAGAGATTATTGCAAGAAGGAGAGAAGTTGTTAATAAATCCAAAAGATTACTCAGCGAGAAGTCAAATTATGTGGATCTCTTCCCTTGCCTTGTCGCCTGTTGTACTTTCAGGGATTGGGCCTTACAGGTTCTTTTTGCATTCTCTGGAACATCCTCTAAGTGCTATCTTTGACACCCCACACGGACTTGGTCTTGCCATTCTAATGAGAGCCTATCTCTATCGCTTTTCTCAACATAAAGTAGTAAGAGATTTTTTTGCAAAGGTATTTGATATTTCAGAAAGGAAAGCTCTCTCAAAAATGGGTCTAAAGAGCTATGATGCCCTTTTAGATAGATTGGAAATACCTAAACAATTGAAAGCCCTTGGTATTCCAAAGGAAGCTCTTACTCTTTTAATTGAGAAGGCTTGTGAAATTCTTTACATTTGGAAGGCAGAAAAGGAATTTACACCAGAGAGTGTAAAAGAGCTATATGAAATGGCTTATGAAGGTTGAAGCCTTTTAATTTTCCATTCTGTGATGAGAAAGTTATTATCTAATACAAAATAATTTGCAATTTGGAAATAAGCAACCTTCTTAAGACTTTTAAACCCCTCACCTCCTACTAAGGTAGGTACATTTTCTCCACCTACAATCACTGGAAGATGAATAAGGCGAAGTTCGTCTACGAAGCCAAGTCTAATAAACTCCCAGTTAATGGAGGCTCCACCTTCCACCATAAGTTTTTCAATACCTCTATTATAGAGCAAGGGTAGGAGATAATTGAAATCTACTAAATCTTCTCCTGCAAAAATTACTTCAGCTCCAAGAGATTTTATTTTTTCGACCCTCTCTTTAGGGGCACGCTCAGTAGTTACAATAATAGTAGGTGCATCCTTAGAAAAGATATTAGCATTATAAGGCACATTGGCGGTAGAACAGGGAATTATTCTGATAGGATTTTTACCTTCTACATATCTCACCGTAAGACTTGGGTCATCTGTTCTAACTGTTTCGCATCCCACCATAATAGCATCTACCTCTGCTCTAATTCCATGAAGATATTTATAAACCTCTTTGGTCATAAGACTCATTAATTCTTTCGAAGAGGCACCTCTATAAAGAGTTAATTTTCCATCTAAAGTTACTTCAGATACAATAATTACATAAGGTCTATTCATCTTCCACCTTCCCAAAATTTTTATAGAGATAAATAATGCGCTGTAAAAGGGATAAAGCAGTTAACAAAGTGATTAGTTTAATCCCAAAGCTTAGCCCAAATTCAAAATGAGCTTTTTCTAAAATAGTAAAAAAACAAAGGGTAAGATGAGTCTCAGGGCGACCAAAAAATCCGACTCCTTCTAAGGGATCCATAATTTTACCTTTAATTCTCACTTCAAAACCTATTTCTGAATAAACCACAGGTTTGATAAAGGAATGGAGCATAGAAAGAGTGACAGCTAAAATAGCCATAGTGGGACTTGCATAAATAAAACCTATCACTCCAAGCACCAAGCCATCTACCCACTTATCAGCTAACCAATCAAAGACCGCTCCAAACTTGGTTGGTCTATCCATAAAACGAGCAACAGCACCATCTACTAAATCAAGTATTCCAGATAAAATCAAAAGAAATAGCCCTGCCACCAGGTTATCATAATAATAAGCCAAAGCAGAAGCTGAGCCCGCAAGAAGAGAAAAAAGGGTTATAACATTAGGAGGTGTTTTGGTTTTATAAAAAACATAGGCAAAGGGATGGTAAAATCTTTTTAAAGTTTCTCTTTTTCCTGTTAAATTCATATTCAATTATTTTATAGGGGGACAAGCACCTTGTCAAGCTTGAAAAAGAATGTTCCAAATGTGGATTTAAAAAGTCCCTCTCAGGCAGGGGCAAGACCTGCTCCTACATTTTTGGGGCGATTCGTGAATCGCCCCTACGCCAAAAATCTCTTGGGCACGACAAGGCGAGCCCCTACACTATTATATTTTTGGTTATAAAAAACTGTAGGGGCACAGCATGCTGTGCCCAGAGAATTTGAAAAATTTTCGTAGGGGCAAATCACGCTTTGCCCAAAGAATATAAAAATGTATGGGCTCATCTTGCTGTGCCCAAAAGATTTAAAAATGGTAGCCGCAGGCTTTAGCCTGCGAAGAATTATGGTAGGGGCAATTCACGAATTGCCCCGATTTGTGGGGCAAATAACACTTTGCCCAGAAATAAAAATTCGTAGGGGCTCAGCATGCTGAGCCCAAAAATTAAACATCGTATAAGCAGCCCTTGCGGGTGCCCTTAATGGGCACGGCATGCCGTGCCCCTACAAAAAAATGGGCAGGGGCAAGCCCTGCCCCTACGAAATACCCTTTGGGCACGGCGGTGCGGAGCCCTTACGAAATATTGGGGCAGGGGCAAGCCAAGCCCCTACAAAAAACCCTTTGGGCAAGACAAGGCGAGCCTACAGATAAAACTCCCTTGGGCTACAATAAAAACCTTCTCGGCACGGCGGTGCGGAGCCCCTACGAAATATTGGGGCAGGGGAAGCCCTGCCCTTACAATCAAAATCTTAGGGCACGGTATACCCCCACCAAAATTGTAACTGCAATAGGTTGTATGATCTATTGTCTATCCAAAGGTTGGGTATTAAAATGTTAAAAAATGCTTAGGGGTATAAAGAATGGATAATCCAAGGCAGACAAATCTCAGAGGCCTATATGTAATAACGGATAAAGAA
>CALLJI010000158.1 GCA_938091475.1 uncultured Caldimicrobium sp.
ACCAAGCCCCTACGGGTGAATCCATTTGGGTACAATTTTTATGAATACAAGCATCCCTATAAGCTCTACAAGGCTTTGATACACGATAGTTAACACGGCTATCTGAAAATCTTCAGGCAAAGCAAGAGCTATTGGGAGAACTACAAAGGAGTTTCTTGTGCCAAAAGAAAAGGCTAATACCCTTCCATCTAAGGGAGGTAGCTTCAATAATTTTGAGAGAATCTTACTTAGTACAAGAGCAAAGAGCAAAAAAGTAACAAAAATTAGAGTTAAAGGTACAACAAGCTCTTTTATTTGAAATACTATTTCAACTTGGGAGCTAAAAATTATAAAAACCACCAGACTAAGGAGGGGGACTGGAAGCCAGGAAGTAAAACTTAAAATTTTCGATCCCCTTGTACTTTTACCTGCAAACCACTGGGTTAAAAGAGCTAAAAATAATGGCAATAAAATCAGTAATAGAAAAATCATTATAATTCTTTTCTTGTCCCACTCTATGGTGATAATATCTGGGAATAAAATAAATAAATAAAAGGGAAGTAGAAAAAATTGTAAAAAAAATTGTATGGGGGTTAATGCTGTAGCTTGCCTTGTATCTGCCTTTCCAAGATAACTGAAAGTTATAAACCAATCGGTACAGGGTACCAAGAGAACTAAACTTAAACCGAGCTTGATAGCTAAGGAATCAACTGGAATGAGAAGCAGAAATACAAATATGGGAATTATCACAAAATTCCCAAGTAAGGCTGATATTATAAGCTTGTAGTTCATAAAGGTATGAGGAAGATGTACCAAAGGCACTTGACAAAAAGATGAGTATAAAAGTAGAGCCAAGAAGGGTAAAAGTAAGGGCTCAAAATATTCTACCCAGTCAGGAAAAGTTATTCCTGAAGCAACACCGAGGGCTATGAAAATCAGGTAGATTAGTCCTTGATATTCTTCTAAAATTAACCTTATAGAAGACATAAAAGAAATATAATTCAAGAGGGCTAATTTAGAAGTTGCTTCGGATTAAAATCCACTTAGGAAAGAGCAAGAATCATCCCCATGCTTTTTAAAATCCTTTCTTAGATGATTCTTGAATCGTCCTGACATTGCAAACTATTGGGCACAGCATTGCCGTGCCCAAAGATTTTCTATGTGGAGCAATTCATGAATTGCCCCAAATCCGTAGAGGCAGGGCTTGCCCCTGCCCAAAGGTTTTAAAATCGGTTTTTTGGACAGCTGCAAGGGCTGCCCCTACTACAATTTTAATTATGTGCATTCATCATGCTTAGCCCCTACAGGATTTTTTAAATTTTGGACAATGCGTTATTTACTCTATAAATCGGGGCAATTCTTGAATTGCTCCTACCCTTTTTTGTTATTTTGGGCTCAGCATGCTGAGCCCCTACGATTTGTCTTTAATTTCTGGGCACAGCATGCTGTGCCCCTACGAATCTTTACAACATTTCAAAATTAAAAATTGTAGGGGCACGGCACCGCCGTGCCCAAGAGGGTTTATAACCCGTAGGGGCGATTCACGAATCGCCCAAAAACAAATCGTAGGGCTGGGCTTGCCTTTGCCCAAAGGTTTAAAAACGATTTTGGGCAGCCGCAAGGGCTGCCCCTACAGTTTTTGGAATTTCTGGGCAATTCGTGAATTGCCCCTACCTTTTTTTATATTTTGGGCTCAGCATGCTGAGCCCCTACCATTGTTATATTCTTTGAGCACAGCAAGACGAGCCCCTAGCATTCACATTTAAATAGTCACTTGTCCTTAGGAATAACCTCACTTAAAACCAAACTATTAAAAATAGCTTTCAAAGTGAGATTTAAGAGTGTGATATTGAAGAAAGGTTTTTATTTCCCCAATAATCCAATCTATCAATCTTTCCACTGCTTCCTTGGTAAAATAAGCTATATGGGGAGTAAAGATTACATTAGGAAATTTCAAAAGATGTAAGGTAAGTAAAGCACGCTGTGCAATTTCCCCAGGAATTTGTTCTTTCAAATAAGACTCATCTAATAAAACCCTCTCCCCCTCAAAGACATCTAAGGCTACCCCTCCTTGCAATTTGCCGTTTTCTAAGGCCCAAATCAAAGCTTTGGTATCCACAACAGGACCTCTGGCAGTATTAATAAGCATAGCGGAGTCTTTAACTAACTTTATATTTTCCAAATTAATCAAATGATGTGTTTTGCTAAAATAAGGCACCATCACCGTAATAACATCTGACTCGCGAAGAAGATTCTCCAAAGAAGTGTAAGTCACTTTATATTTTTCCATTAGTTCTGCAGATTCATAAATATCATAGGCTAAAACCCTCATCCCGATACCATAGCCTATTCTACAAAGATGACTTCCTATATTGCCTGTTCCTATCACTCCTAAGGTTTTTCCATATAAATCAAAACCAAGAAGACCTGTTCTTGAAAAATCAAAAACTTGTATTTTCTCAAAGTTTTGCCTAAGGCGTCTTGCTAAGGCAAAAATTAAAGCAAAGGTATGTTCTGCCACCGTGATAGAGGCATAATAAGGCACATTAGAAACCTGAATTCCCTTTTTCTGACAGGAGAGAACATCAATATGATCTACTCCGGTGGTTCTGGTAATCACAAGTTTTAACAAGGGCATTTGCTCTAATACCTCTTCTGTGATTTGAGAATTTAGAGAAATAAGAGCTATGTCACAATCCTTGTACTTAGAGGCATTGAATGCTCTAAGCGGTTCAGCCACAAATTCAATTGATAATTCCCTAATTCCCGTTAATAATTTAAATTTCAACTCCTCAATAAAACCTTCTTTTTCCCAATCCTTACTTTCAAAGAAAATCAATTTTTTTGACATACCTAATCCCCCCTTAGGGTAAAATATATTTTTGTTCGGACTTAGGAACCCACCATCTCTCAATATTATAACTTATACCAATAGCAGAGGGCCTAATTCCACGAAAGCGCTTGTGCATAGCCTCCAAGCTCATCGGAATATATAAAAAAGTATAAGGTTGATCTTCTGCCAGAATTTCTTGAAGCCTGTAGTAAATCTTTTTTCTTTTTTCTCTATCTAAGGTATATCTCCCTTCCTCTAAGAGCTCATCTACCTCTGGATTTTGATATCCAATAAAATTAAGGCC
>CALLJI010000159.1 GCA_938091475.1 uncultured Caldimicrobium sp.
TTTATATAAAACTATGCTCTTTGGTTTTCTTTGGTTAACTTTGGGGATTTTAACAGGAGCTATATGGGCAGATCAAGCCTGGGGTAATTATTGGAGCTGGGATCCTAAGGAAACTTGGTCTTTAATTACCTGGTTTATCTACGCAGGTGCTATTCATGCAAGGTTAATCAGGGGATGGCATGGAAAAAAATTAGCCTTACTAAGCATTATTGGTTTTGCAGCAGTGCTTTTTACTTACTTTGGAGTTAACTTCCTTTTATCAGGGTTGCATAGTTACGGGGGATTAAATTAAAAATTGTTAAAAATATAAAAGAGGAGGAAAGTTATGTTAGTCAAGGATTGGATGTCAGAATATGTAATTACCTTAGATGAAAATACCTCTATAATGAAGTCTATTCAAGTTTTAAAGGAACATAAAATAAGAAGAATTCCTGTAACGAGAGAAAATAAATTGGTAGGTATTATCACAGATAGGGATATAAAAGAGGTTACCCCCTCTAAACAAACCACCTTTGAGGTTCACGAGCTTTATTATCTTCTTTCAGAATTAAAAATAAAAGATATTATGACTAAGGATCCCTTAACCGTCTATCCAGATGATACGGTAGAATATGCAGCCGTGCTTATGCTTGAAAATAAAATCTCTGGGTTACCTGTAATCAACAAGGAGCGCGAAGTTGTGGGTATTATCACTCAAACTGATATATTTAAACTCTTTGTTAATATCACTGGAATTTATCACAGTCCCTATCAAGTAGGTCTAATTATTAATCATCCAAATGAACTCATCTCTCTCTTTGAAATCTTGAAACAATATGAAATTGTGCCATATAGTCTGTTAACTTGGAAAGAGGAAATGGCTTTTCCCGTAGAAAATGATCAAAAGGAAATAAAATCTGAACATAAGAGAATGGTCTTCCTTAGAATAGAGGAATTGCCTGAGAAGACTTTGGATGAAGTACTTAAGCTTTTAAGGAAAAACTTTAAAATCCTTTATGCCTTAAAAGAAGATATCGCAAAACTACCCCGTAAAGAAATCCCTGAAAAAGAGGAAACCTTTTATGTTTAAAATAAAAAATCAAAGGAGGAGGTGGTATTATGCCCTTTATTGAATGGTCTGATAGGCTTGTAACAGGGGTTAGAGAAGCCGATGAGCAACACAAAAAATTAGTTAACCTTATAAATGAGCTCTATGATGCTATGAAAGCTGGAAAAGGGAAAGAAGTGATTGACAAAGCTTTAAATGAATTAGTGAGTTATGCTAACTATCATTTTAACACGGAAGAGACGCTTATGAGCAAATACGGTTTTCCAGAGCTTAGTGCACACAAAAAAGAACATGAAAACTTTAAGGCTAAAGTAAAGGAGTTCCTCGATAAAAAAGCCAAAGGAGAAGCTACCTTAACTATGGAGGTTATGACCTTTCTCAAAGACTGGTTAGTTAAACACGTTATGGGGACAGACAAAAAGTATGGCCCCTTCTTACAAGCTAAAATCGGAAAATAGCAACTGAACAAATATAGTTTATGAAACTATCCCCCTACCTGTTATGGGTAGGGCAATAAACGAATTTTGAATTGTATTGTATGTGCTTTTCTTGCATGGTTTTCTTTGTAGGGGCGAGGCATGCCATGTCCAAAGATTTTCAGTCGTAGGGGCGGTTCACGAACCGCCCACAAATTTGTAGGGACTGGGCTTGCCCCTGCCCAAAAAGGGTTTAATTGTAGGGGCACGGCACCGCCGTGCCCAATGTGGGCAGCCGCAAGGGCTGCCCCTACAATTTTTAGAAATTCTGGGCAATTCTTGAATTGCCCCTACCTTTTTTGTTATTTCGGGCTCAGCAATGCTGTGCCCACACAGAATTTTTTAATTTCTGGGCAAATCGTGATTTGCCCCTACATTATTTGAATTCTTGGGAACAGCAAGACGAGCCCCTACAGTTTTTTCTAAAATTCAAGAAAATTCAAAGATGTAGGGGCACGACATGTCGTGCACAAGAGTTTTTCCGTAGTTTTTCGGTAAGGGTGATTCACGAATCGTCTAAAAATTCAACCAGTAAGGGCAATTCACGGATCGCCCAAATATATGGGGCACAGCAAGACGAGCCCCCACTTTTGAAACATTCTCAGCTATTTAATAATCTTTAAAAATTCGTCAATTCTTACTGCTGGAAGCGACATAAGTTCTACTGTGCCTCTTGCACCAAGCTCTATAGACATTTTCATTACAGTTTCATTATCAGGTGCTTCAATGATATTAACAAAATCATAGGGACCAAGCACGGCATACTGCTGCAAAACCTTAATTCCCATAGACTCTAATTCTTTGTTCACCTCAAAAATACGATGAGGTTTTTCCTTGATTGTTTCCCTACCTTCATCAGTAAGTTTAGTAAGTACTACATAAATAGGCATATTTTAACCTCCTATTTGATTTTTTAACAAAATTTCAAGTTTCCTTTTACTGAAAATCTCAATTTCTAATAATAGAAATACCTAAAAAAGATGAAAAGTCAAGACGAAATGAGTGTGTGTGGTTACTATTTTAAAATGTCACAGTTAATTACTATTTTGAAATGTCACCTTTTAGAGGTGCGATATGCTTTACCAAAATGGTTTTCTTTGTAGGGGCAAGGCATGCCCTGTCCAGAGATTTTCAGTCGTAAGGGAGATTCACAAAATCGCCCCAATTCTGGGCACAGCATGACGAGCCCCTACAGTTTTTTCTAAAATTCAAGAAAATTCAAAGATGTAGGGGCACGACATGTCGTGCCCAAAGATTTAAATGTAGGGGCTGGGCTTGCCCCTGCCCGAAAGGGTTTCAAAATGATTTCTATCCCTCTTGACAAGGGTGAAAAGGAATTTATAATTTTAGATGGAATAAGCCGAGGTGGCGGAATTGGTAGACGCGCTGGCTTGAGGGGCTAGTGGAGCACATCCGTGCGGGTTCGAGTCCCGCCCTCGGCACTTTAATCCCGCACCTTCTTTCGCTTTGGATTCAGATAATCCTGCAGGGCTTCCCCTAATAAGGTAAAAGAAAGGACTGTTATCAGGATAGCAAGACCTGGAAAGAAGGAAAGCCACCAGGCTACCTCAAGGGTCTCCTTACCCTCTATTAAAAGATTCCCCCAGGAGGGTATTGGAGGCTGAACTCCTATCCCCAAAAAAGATA
>CALLJI010000160.1 GCA_938091475.1 uncultured Caldimicrobium sp.
ATATCACATATATGGTGAGGTTTGCTCTGTCCAAAAGGTTTTGTTTGTAAGGGGTAGGGCGTGCTATGCCCAAAGATTTTCAGTCGCAGGGGCGATTCACGAATCGCCCGAAAACAAATTGTAAGGACACGACTGTGCAGATCCCCTACGAATTTGAATTTTTGGGGATTGATAGAAAAAAGATCTGTAGGGGCACAGCATGCTGTGCCCAAGAATCATAAAAAATTCTGTAGGGGCAGCCCTTGCGGCTGCCCAAATGCGTTTTAAAATCTCCCTGGGCACGGCGGTGCCGTGCCCCTACAAATTTGGGGACGATTCGTGAATCGCCCCTACAATTTGAACCTCTGGGTAGGGGCAAGCCCTGCCCATACAATTGAAATCCTTTGGGCAGTGAGCAGCGGAGCCCCTACAATTTTTGAAACATTCTCCCCCAGCCTTGACAAAATGGGAAAAGGATGCTAACTTATGCCAAAATCAGAAAAGGAGGTAATTTCTTTGGCAGGAATAATTGTTAGAGACGGGGAATCCTTTGAGCAAGCTCTTAAGAGATTCAAAAGATTAGTGGAGAAAACCAAGATACTCTCTGAAGTTAAAAAAAGGGAATTTTATGAAAAACCCGGAGTTAAAAGGAGAAAAAAAGTTCAAGCATCCAGAAAAAAAATTCTTAAAAAGTTAAAAAAACTGCAGCAAAAATTAGAAGATTAATTGAAGGATTTTCTTCTCTTAGATTGGGAGAGTCTAAAAAAGAAATTAATTGAGCAACTCTCTACAGAGAGTGCTAAAGATTTTTTACATACACTTAATCCAAAGATAGAACCCACCCAAGTTTATCTCCTTCAAGAAAAAACTAAATTTCTATGGAATAGAATAGAAGGGGGTAAAGATTTAGTTTTACCCCTGCTTTCTTCTCTATCTAAACTTTTATCTCAGGCTAAAAAAAGGGGATCTTTTTTAATACCCGAATTATGTGCTTTGGTCCTATGGTTAAGAACTTTCTCAGAACTTTCAAAGGAATTGCAGCAGTCACCTTTTCAAGAGTATTTTGTCAAACCTGAACGATATATCTTCCTTTTGGGAAAAATTACGGACATACTTGATGTGGAAAGAAGAGAGGTTAAAAGTGAAGCTAATTATGACTTATATCTAATTCGTAAAGAAAAAAATAGATTAATGGAAAACCTCTTTGAGCGTTTAAATAGAATAAAGGAAAAGTTTTATAAAATGGGATATCTTCAAGATAACATTTTTTTGCAGAAGGAAGGTAGATATGTTTTACCTGTTAAACCAGAATTTAAATACAAGGTAAAGGGTATCTATCATGGATATTCTCAAAGTGGTGCTACTATCTTTATTGAACCCTTTGGAATCACAGAATTAGCTAATGAATTGGAAGAATTGAGCTGGAGAGAGGAAAGTGTTATACAGAGAATTTTAAAAAATCTTTCAGAAGAAATTTTTTCCTTTGAAAAAGGGCTTTTAGAGATAGAAAAAGCTATAGTAGATGTAGATGTAGCTTTAGCCAAAGCTAAGCTGGGAAGAACATATAGAGGCACTTTTCCAAAAGTCGTAGAGAAGGGAGAATTCTATATACGAGAGGGGATTCATCCTCTCCTCTATTTTAAGTCTTTGTCAGAAAACAGAGGGCTTCCTATTCCTAACGATTATTCCTTTAAAGAGGTCTTTTTGATAACTGGTCCTAATTTTGGTGGTAAAACTGTGACTTTAAAAACCATAGGACTATTAAGCTTTATGGCTTTTAATGGTTTTTTAATCTCTGCTAAGGAAGCCCAGATACCACTTTTTAATAAGATTTTGGTTGATTTGGGGGATGAACAAAATCTCTTAGAGGGAGAATCGTCCTTTTCAGCACATCTTAAAAATTTAAAGAGAATTTTAGAGGAGGCTGATGAGAGTAGTTTGGTTCTATTAGATGAGCCGGGCAGGGGAACAAATTTCGAAGAGGGCTCTGCATTAGTGTGGGCTTCTGTAGAAACCTTATTAGAGAAAGGTGCAAAAGTAGTCCTAACAACCCATTCTCCGGTAATAAAATCCTTTGCCTTAAAGCATAAAAAATTTGTTTACGCTATGGTTAACCATTATAAACTTCATTATGGATACTTAGGGGAGTCCCAAGCCTTTGATTTAGCTCTTAAATTAGGACTGGATAGGGTCCTAATCGAAAAAGCTAAATCCTTTTTAGGGGATAAATCTTATTATGCTTATTATGAAAAATACCTTGAAGAAGTACAAAAGTTAGAAGCTTTACGAAAAGAATTAGAGTATCAGAAACAAGTTGTAGAACAAGAAAAGAAAGATTTAGAAAAGTTAAAAGAGGAATTACAAAGGAAATACAAAGAGAAGTGGGAAGAGTTGATAAAAAGCTGGCAGTTAGAGTTTAAAGCTTTGGTGGAGAATCTAAAGTCCTCTTCGAAAGGTAAAGCCTATCAGGCTTTTGAACATTTTTTGAAGGAAAAGGAGTATCCCTTTTCAGAAGAGTTAGAAGAAATAAAAGTAGGAGATAAAGTTTATATTCCTTTTCTGCAAAGGGAGGGTATAGTTCAAAGAATCAAAGAGAAAAGTGCAGAGGTAATCTTAGGTCATATGAAATTGGAAGTACCTTTATATCAAATAGTTAAAGGAAAGGATATGCCTAGCACAAGACCTTTTAAGTTCAGAAACCTCTTAACTGAGTCATCAGAGGGAATAGTTTCAACCAAAAAGGAAAAATTAATTCTTCTTGGGGAAGATGTAGAGAGTGCTTTGAATCTTCTTGAGCGAAAGTTAAATGAATGTTTTCTTAATAAGAGAAAGTTTCTTTTAGTAGTGCACGGTCATGGTTCAGGCAAATTGAGATCTGCCATAAGAGAATATTTGAAGGATCATCCATTGGTGGAAAAATTTGAGGAACCTCCTTTGCATCAAGGAGGAAGTGGAGCCACCTTGGTTTATCTTTTTGAGAAAAATTAAAGCGCAAAGACTTGAACTTTTCTGAGGTTATGTTAAAAAAGAAAAGATAACCCTTAACTATGTCCGAAAAACATCTATTTGAAGAAATCAAAAATCACTTTGAGATTGTTAGCTTTATTTCCCAATATGTTAAATTAAAGAAAATAGGAAGAAATTATGTGGGGCATTGTCCCTTTCATTCTGAGAAAACCCCTTCTTTTACAGTAAGTCCAGAAAAGCAAATATTTAAGTGTTTTGGATGTGGGGCTGCGGGAGATGTAGTTACCTTTTATATGAAACTGAGAGGGCTTGAGTTTAGAGAAGCCCTGGCAGAGCTTGCAGAGAAAGCAGGTATAAAAATTGACAAAACCTATTTTCTTGAGAAGAAAAGGGAAAGGGAGGAAATAGAATTAAATTTTAAAGTAGCCAAAATTTATCAAAATTTTTTGTGGAGTCACCCTTCGGGAGAGAGGGCAAGAACTTATTTGAAGGAGCGTGGGCTTAGTGAAGAGACAGCTAAAACCTTTCTTTTAGGCTATGCCCCGGGAGAGGGAAGAGTTTTAGCCAGTATGTTGAGAGCTCAAAAAATAGATCTTGAGCTTGCTCAAAGAGTAGGAATCATAACGAAAGATAGAGATGGTTCCTTTCTTGATCTCTTTAGGGACAGATTAATTTTTCCTATTTTTAATGAAAATGGGGAGTGCGTAGGTTTTGGTGGAAGAGCTTTAAGTTCACAGGTAGAGCCAAAGTATTTAAATTCCCCAGAAAGTAAAGTATTTAAAAAGGGTGAAGTTCTTTATGGGCTTTTTCAGAGTAAAGAATACATAAAGAAAGAGGGTATAGTTATCATTGTAGAAGGCTATTTTGATTTTCTCTCTCTTTGGGAGAAAGCTCTTAGGAATGTAGTTGCAACTTGTGGGACAGCTCTTACTGAAAAACACCTCTCTAAACTAAAACTTATTGCTGAAGACTACATAGTTTTTTATGATGGGGATAGGGCAGGAAAACAAGCAGCCATAAAGGCTATTTCTTTAATAGCAAGAACTGGGAAAATTCCTAAGATAATAGTGCTTCCAGAGGAATTAGATCCTGATTCCTTTGTTCAAAAGAAAGAACTCTCCGAAGATACCCTTAAAGAAGAACTAAACAAGTTTTTAGTGGATGGATTTACCTTTTTGAGAACCTTTTATTTAGAAGATTATAAAAAGAATCCAAGTTATGTTTTCAGAGAATATTTAGAGATGTTCAAAGGGGTTGACGATCCAATACTTTTGAATGCTATTGTCCGTGAAATGGCATCATATTTTCATATTCCAGAAACGGAGATTTATAAAAGATTAAAAATAGATTGGGTAGAGAAAAGAGAGTCTATTCCTTTAAAGACCCAAGAAAGGGAGGATAAGCTTAGTGAGGGTTTAAAAATCATTGCACAATATTTAGTCAACTATCCAGAGGAGTTACAGACCCTTGAAGAAATAGGATTAGGAGAGTTATTAAAGGAAGAAAGGGAAGGACCATATTATGAGTTTCTTTTAAAGTTTTTAGAGAGAAAGCCTGGTCAGGATGATTTATTTTTTGTTTTTTCAGAAGGGCCTTTTCAAGAGATTCTAAGTGATTTGCTTTTTTCTCCACCCTTTGAAAATAAGGAAAGTGTTTTAGAAGACATTAAGCAATATATTAAAAAAGAACTTAGAAAAAGAGAACTTAAAAGGGTTTGTGAAAATTTAAAACTTCTGGAAAGGGCAGGTAATAGAGAAGAGATAGAGGTTTTTCTTTATAGGCTAAGAGAAAAACTTAAAAATTCAATAGATTTTAAAGAAATCTAAAAATAAAAAGGGGGGTAAATATGCACCTCCAACATAGAGAGCCCTGTCTTTTTGAAGAAGAAGAATTTTTAACTGAAGATTTAGATGTCTCTCTTCTTGAAGCAGAGTTAGAAAGAGATAAAACAGAGGATTCACTGAGGCTCTATTTCTCCGAAGTTTTTAATTACCCCCTCCTTACAAGGGATGATGAAGTCAATATTGGCAAAACTATAGAAAAAAATGAACAAATTATTTTAAGAGAGGTTTTGAGATATCCTTCTCAGATAATTAAATTTTGTGGGCTTCTTAAAGGGGTTGAGAAAGAAAATAAGCTCTATTCAATTTTTAAAGATTATGAGTTATTAGAAGGCAAGGGGGCTCCAAAAAGCGAATGGATAAATAAATTAATAAAAAAACTCTCAGAATTGTACGATTGTTATGCAAAAGAAGGAGAAGGCAAAGAGGATTTATGTAAGGCTATAATTGATCAAATATATGAGGTTAGACCTACCAAACAACTTCTTGAAGATCTAAGTTGTGAAATTTTAGAGGCAAAAAAACTCTATGATCATCTTCAAAATCTCCAAGCCCAAATTTCAAATGCTAAAAGATCTATCAAATTTGAGAACTTTTTTTCACTCAATGGAGATAGAGAAAAAGAGTATAAAAGATTAACAAAATTGATTAGAAAGGGAAAAGAAAAGGATGAAGGAGCTAAGGATTTGGAAAATCTCCTTAAGAATTTGAAGAATACTTGGGAATATTTTGGAGACAATTTAGAGGAAGTTATAGCTTCTGCTGAAAAAATTCAAAAGGCTTTTCTAAAAATTAAGAGAGCAAAGGAGCAGCTTATTTATGCTAATTTACGCCTAATCATCTCTATAGCAAGAAAATATGCACCTAAAGGGGCTATTTTTTCAGATCTAATTCAAGAGGGAAATATTGGGCTTTTAAGGGCAGTGGAAAAGTTTGACTATAGAAAGGGTTTTAAGTTTTCTACCTATGCTACCTGGTGGATTAGACAGAATATTACAAGATACCTAGCAGAACATACGAGAACCATTAGAGTCCCTGTGCACATTATTGAAGCTATTCATAAAATTAGCAAGATTGTTTATACTAAATTTTACCAAGAGTATGGGAGAGAACCTACTTTAGAGGAATTATCTAAGGAAACAGGGCTTTCTATAGATAGATTAAATTATATTTTTAAAGTAATGAAGCATCCTGTCTCTTTAGAGACTACGGTTGGAGAAGATGAAGATACCACTCTTAAAGACTTTTTAGAGGATAACAGTATTCTTAGGCCAGATGAAGCTACTTTTTCTGTTTTTTTGGCAGAAAAGATTAGAGAAATTTTGAAAACCTTGACCCCTCGCGAAGAAAAAGTTCTGCGCTATCGCTTTGGTATAGGAGAAAGACAATATTATACCTTAGAGGAGGTAGGGCAAAAATTTGGAGTGACCAAGGAGAGAATTAGACAAATTGAGGCCCACGCACTAAGAAAACTCAAACATCCCAATAGATTAAAACTACTTAAAAACTTTCTCTATAATGGCATTTAAGTCCTTCCTTACCCCGGAAAAAGAGAAAAAACTAATTCAACTTTTGCAAAGGGAATTTCCCTTGCTTTCAGCTCCCTTTTTACATCTTGCTAATCAAATTGGTCTAAAAGAAGAAGAGGTTTTAGAAATTTTACAAAGGTGGCAAGAGGAAGGAAAATTAAGACAAATTTCAGCCATTTTTAATCCCTCTTATTTTAGACATAAATCTTCTCTCTTTGCCTTTAAGGTGCCTGAGGAGAAGTTAAAGAAGGCTATAGAAATTATCAATCGGCACCCTGGAGTAAGTCATAATTATTTAAGAAATCACGCTTATAATCTGTGGTTTACTTTGGTAGTTCCTCCTGAGAAGGACTTGTTGGCGGAAGTAGAGGCTTTATTTAAAGAATCTGAGGCCTCAGATTATTTGTATCTCCCCATTCTTAAAGTATTTAAAATTGCAGTGATCTTTGAGCAGGATACAAACGGGATGGAACAGGATATCACTTTATCTAAGGAAGAGGGTGCCTTTGAGTTTACGGAAAGAGATAGATTTTTTGTAAAAATATTGCAAGAGCCCCTTCCCCTTATTTCTCAACCCTTCAAAAAATTAGCTGATACCTTTAATATATCTGAAAAAGAAATTTTTGATTGGCTAAAGGAAATGAAAAAAAGGGGAGCTCTGAGAAGATTTGCTGGGCTTTTTAAACAGCATAAATTGGGATTTCGTAAAAACATAATGGTAGCTTGGTTAGTACCCCAATCCAAACTAGAAAAGGTAGCCCAAGAACTCTCTTCCCTTAACTTTATCACCCATTGCTATTTAAGGCAAAGTTATCCGCATTTTCCTTATAATTTATATACTATGTGCCACTTTAAAGAAGATGGATTAGAAATAATCCAAAACTTAGCTAAAGGCTTGCATATATCTGAATATTTACCCTTGGAAACCTTGAAAGAATTAAAAAAGATTAGGTTAAAACTTTTTTATATTAAGAACTAAAAAAGCTTAGTATGTATTGGAGAGAGATAAAGAGAAGAATAAAGGTAAGAATTAAGCGGATAAGTTTTTGAGGGAATTTTTTTTGAAATTTGGCTCCCAAATATAAACCCAAGAGTCCACCCAAACCAAAGAGTAAACCTAAGAGAAAATCTGGTTTATGACCTCCTAAGGTAAAGATAATTACTCCTAAAACTGAGGTCAGAAAAGTTCCAAAGAGGGTTGCTCCTGCAAAAACATAGGGTGATATATTAAAAAAGGCTAATAAAAGAGGTGCCATTATTGCACCTCCACCAATTCCATAAACTCCTCCGATGATCCCAATTACCAGGGAGATAAAGATTATCAGAGGAGAGCTTAGGGAGTAAGTGGTATCTCCATATTGAAAGGAAAGCACTTTATAATTGAATATGTATGTTTTAGGAGCCTGAGGAGAAAAGGAAGCTTCTTCTCTGGGAAAAAATAAATCATAGAGCAATTTTATAGCTATAAATAAAAGGACTCCTCCTACCAGGAATTTAAAATTTTTTAGATTTCTAAAGAGAGAAATTCTCAAAAAATAACCTATAATAACTCCCGGAAAAGTGCCAAGGGTTATTAAAAGAGTAAGAGGGTAATACAATCTTTTTTCCTTCCAATAGCGATATACTCCACTTGGTATAGCTATAACATTGAAAAGATGATTGGTTGCACTTACTGCAGGAGTGGTAAAATGGAGAATACTAACTTGGAAGGGTAAAAGCAAAAAGGCACCACTAACACCGCCTGTTGCGCAAAAAAAGGAGATAATAAAGGAAATTAAAGGAGGAATAAAAATATAAGTCTCAACTCCAGAGACAGGGAAAAAGTATTTCATTCTCTTTCTACCTCAATCTTTGATATCTATTATAACAGTCCTGGTACCATTCAGCAGATTTTGGGCCAATTTCTAAAGCCTTTTGGTAGTTTGTTTTGGCTTTAGGAAAGTCTCTTAAGTTTTCATAGGTTCTTCCAGCATAGTAATAACTAATGCCTTCAAAGGGAATAATTTTTTTCGCCTTTTCAAAATAAGCTAAGGCTCTCTCCCAATTTTGCAAATTAAATTCGGCTATACCGCAAAGCAGATGTGCTGAATATAGTTCAGGATTTAGTTTTAGGGCTTTAAAGGCATAGTCTCTTGCAGAGGAAAATTTCTTTTCTCTAAGAGAAAGTTTAGCTAAATGAAGATAAGCTGGTACATTATTAGGATATAGCTCTATAGCTTTTTGAAAATATTCTTTGGCTTTCTCATAATCTTTTTCTTTTAAAGCCTTTTTACCTTTATCTAACTCTGCAAAAGAAGGTTGAGTGTCTAAAAGTGATTTTTTAATTTGATTAAATCTATGGGTAGTTTTTATGAAAGCTCCACTGGGTTTAATAAGATCTAATTTTTCTTGCCATTCCTTTATTCTACTTTCAGGTAAAGGATGCGTGGATAACCACTCGGGAGGTCTGCTTTTTTCCATTTTTTTAAATCTCTCAAAAACTTTTAACATTCCCTCAGGAGAGTATTCGGTTTTTAAAAGTAAGTTTAGGGCACTCTCATCAGCTTCTCTTTCCTGGTCCCTACTAAATTTGAGGCTAAGTAGTCCAGCAGAAATTTTACCTAATTGGAAAAGAATTTCCCCCGTGAGATTTTGAGGAAGGAAGAGAGAACCAATTTGTAAAATAAGGGATAGCCCAATTTGTTTCTCTACAAAGCTTGCATGATGCCTTCTTTCAATATGTCCTATTTCATGCCCCAATATTCCAGCAAGTTCATCTTCGTTTTCAAGGGTAAGAAATATACCTCTGGTGATTACTACCGGACCTCCGGGTAAAGCAAAGGCATTGATGACTCCAGAATTTACCAGATGAAATTGATAGGGCATCTCTCGATGGGCCTTTTTGGCTAATTTTTCTCCTATCTCTTGAATATACCTCTGCACAGATTCATCTGGATAAAGCCCCTCAAATTCATCTATAGCTGCAGGTAAGTATAATTTGCCGAGTTCAATTTCTTTCTCTAAGGATAAAATTTTAAAAAATCCCCTTCCTTCCCCTTGAGGTATGAGAAGGATAAATATTAGGAGAAGGATGGGCAGAAGTAAAATTTTAGAGAGAGTTTTGCTTTGCACAGGGAATACCTCCTAAGGATTTCCCACAGGGAAATTTTAAATTATTATAGAGAATTTTTTTCTTTTGAAAAGAGTTCATATTTTCCTATGATTACTATTTCAAAAGGTCACATTTAATTACTATTTTGAAATGTCATAGTAAAAATTTTAAAAGGGTAGGGGCGATTCACGAACCGCCCACAAATTTGTAGAGGTTTAAAACCGTAGGGGCAGGGCTTGCCCCTGCCCAATTTTTTGTAGGGGCACGACATGTCGTGCCCAGCTTGGGCAGCCGCGAGGGCTGCCCTTACTATTTTTTGAATTCTTTGGCACAGCATGCTGTGCCCCTACATTACAATTCCTTTGTGAAAGCAGGGCTTGTCCCTGCCCAATCTTTGGTAGGGGCACGGCACCGCCGTGCCCAAAAATCAAATTTCTGAGTAAATCGTGATTTGCTTCTACAAGCACTTCTCGCAGGCTAAAGCCTGCGGCTACCATTTTTATTCCTTGGGCACAACAAGACGAGCCCCTACTTCTCTTTTTTTTAATATTTCTAAAATTTTATAAATTGTAGGGGCATTCCAGTACGTGCCCAAAAGGGTTTAAAGCGTAGGCGCAATTCAAGAATTGCCCAAAGGTTTAATTTGTAGGGGCGATTCACGAATCGCCCCCAAATCTGTAGGAACTCAGCACTGCCGTGCCAAAAAGTTTTCGTATAAAAGAAAGCAAAATAAAAATAAGAATTAGAAAAGGAGATTTTTAAAGAATTTGTCCAAAAGAAAGAGAAAAAAATAATAAATTTGAGATTATTAGCTATCTAACTTTGACTCATTTAATTTAATTTCAACTCTGAGAATGTTCCAAAAATTGTTATACATAACGGGTTAAGATAGTTCTATTGTTTTTATATTAATGATAAAATAATATTTTTATGAGATGCGAAAAAAGCTTAACTACCATCAGACCAAGGGTGATCTACGCAATTATCAAACAATTCTACAAGGAAAATCCACCAGAAAAACAACGAAGAGGGAGACCAAGAAAATACCCAGAGGAACTAATTCTATTCTTACTCCTGCTAAAAATTGTGTTAAAAGCAAGCTACAGGCAGCTTCTAAGCAGAGCTAAAGACTTCGATCCCAATGAACAAATACCCTCACTCCACAATACTTTCTATAGACTCAAACACTTACCAGAAGAGAGATTACAGCAATTTCTCAACTGGCTTGCAGAAAAGGGCATAAAATTGGAGCATAAAGCAAGGGAGGAGTTGGAGAAGAAAGGAGAGGAAGCCTATGCTATGGTAGATGGGACTGGAGTAGGATACAACACACCTTTTTATCTTAGGAACAAGCGTGGGAGAGAGATAAGGGAGATAAGAGGGCATGTGAAAGTAGTGGCGGTGTGTTATTGGCAGGGAAGGAGGAATTGGGTAATGGGTGTGAATGTGGGGTCGGCATATGGTGATGAGGGTAAGTTATTAATGGAGTTATTGAAGAGGATGGGAGAGGGTTTACTTCCCTGTGGCACGAAGATAGTGGGGGATAGATTTTATGGAATGAGGGTTAAGTTATTGGAGAAGATGGAGGAACTGGGGTATGAGCCCTTGGTATATTCGAGGGATACTGTATGGGTTAGAGTTAAATCTGAGGTTAGGAAGAGGGCGCAAGAGCGGGCAATGAGGCATAAGAGAATAATGAGGGGTAGATATCGGATAGAGCAGGTATTTGGGAGTATAAAGAGGGCGTATGGGAGTTATTTGGAGGTGAGGAAGGAGCGGATGGCGAGGCTATTGGTGTTAGGTATGTTTATTATGTGGAATTTGGTAGGAGTG
>CALLJI010000161.1 GCA_938091475.1 uncultured Caldimicrobium sp.
TCTTCAAAGTTTTAATAAGGATTCTAAAGCCATAAAGGGGATTTTTATTAATCAATTCGGACTTTCTAAAAGAAAGTGTGGTATGGATTTTCCCGAAGACCTTACTACCTTTGATTTAAAATTGGCAAGCGATGTAGAACTGGGATTGTCTATCTATGAACCCTTTGGAATCTCCCATATAGAAGTGCTACCCTTAGGAGGTCTTCCTATCCTATCTACCTCCTGTGGTGTTTATTACCTTTTAAAAAGAAATTTTTCTGTTCACTTTCAACCTTATGTAGCTATTGATTTTATTAATGTAGCTGAGGAGCTTCCCTCTGAAATCTTAAAGTCTCTAACAGAAGAAAAGCGAGCTATTTTAGAAGATTTGGCTATTTCCAAATCCTTAGAGGAAATTTTTAGAAAAATTCCTAAAAATGAAGAAGAAAGATATAAACTTTATGAAGATGTACAAGGGTATTTAAAAGGCTTCGATTGGGATTGTATTATAAAAAACTATTTTCTACCTGCCCTATCTTATAGAATTTGAAAGGGATGATGTTGTTTTTTCCAGTTTTCAAAGAATTCTCTTTCTATCTCTTTAAGCACATCTTCATAAAGTTCTGCGGTGATTTTACTTCCCTTTATACCGCCCTTTAAATTAATTTCAGAGAGATAAGGCCCCTTACCCTCAATGTAGGCCAAATCTATATGTGCGTAAGGGAAAGCGCCTCTTTCCATTACCCTTCTACAAAAGGCTATCTCCTCAGAGGAGAGCTCATAAGGGATAGCTTTTCCCCCAAAAAAGAGATTATCTCTAAAGTTATTTTTATTTTCTCTTAGATAAGCTTCTATGTAGCGTTCACTTAAAAGAATTACCCTAATATCTTTCCAATCTTCAAAGAAGGGTTGTAATACAAAGGGAAATTCAAGGGCTGGAGTTCCCGCGTGGTTAAAGACCTCTTCCAAATCTCTCCATAGCTTTATTCCTAAACCACAATTTGCCCTATCCTTTTTAGTTATAAATTTCTTATAGGGTAGATTAGTCTGCATCACTTGAAGTAGGGTAATTTGATTGGAGATGACATAAGTAAAAGGTGGCATAAAATCCCTTAAGATCATACTCTGGGCAACTTTAGAAGCACTTAATATCTGAGAGAGAAAGGAAGGGAAAGAAATAATACCTCTTGCTTGAAGATCAAAGAGTAGAGGTATAATTTCCTCTCTGATGGGAATACGAGTTAAAATTAAATCTCCAGTCTTAAGAGAAAGATAATTTTTTAGAAGGGATGAATAGGAGGTGATGACATAGTAAGGAGACATATTATTTTTTTAAATAGGTAAGATCCGCATGGCATACTCCACAGTAAAATTTAACCGGACCAACTACTTCAGCTTCTTCTTCCACCGGTTCAAGCTTTCCCTCTTCAGTCTGGATATAATGCACATAAAAAGTGGCATTTTCTATGACCTCATAAAATTCCTCTTCATTTCCACAATAGGGGCAAAGAATTTTTTCCTTGGTTAAATAGGGAAAAGCTTTTTTAACTCTTATTTTATGAACCTTACCTGTATAAATGCTTTTTTCCATTTAACCTCCCTACCTTTCAAAATAACCAAGATATTCTGCCTCTGCTAAGAGATAAGGTTTTACGGCTTGAGTAATTTCCTGGTAAGTAGTTTTCTCTGAGAGTTTCAATTCTGCCGTATTTAGAGCATAAAGCTTAAAGACATAGGGATGGGGGCCTGTGCCTGGAGGGGGTTGTGGTCCTCCCCATCCCTTAAAACCATAGGAATTGGTAAGTTCCTTCGCTGGAGCTTTTATACTTCTATTTGAAGCCCCTTCCTCAAATCCTTTAATCTCTGGTGGTATATTAATAACTATCCAATGGATCCAATTTCTTGCTATAGGGTGAATATCCACGCATAAAAGAACCAAGGATTTTGTTTCAGGTGGAACATTCTCCCAGGCTATGGGTGGAGAAAGATTTTTTCCTCCCGCTTGAACCATAATATATTTGGGAGGAATTTTGCCTTTATTTTCAAAAGCTGAGATATAAATTTTCATATCTTCCCTCCCTGCCTTTACTAAATCCACTACTAAAAATAAAACAACTAATCAAACTTTAAAGCCTGTATCTTTTTTTTAAAGAGTTACTCATCGCTTTTTTTCTAAACTCTTTAATTTTTCCTCCACTTCTAAATAGATTTTAGAGTTTTTTTCTAAAAAGGAAAGGGCTCTTTTATAGTGAAACAAAGCAGTCTTAAAATCTCCTTTCTTCTCATAATATTTTCCAAAATAATAGTGAGATTCTCCAATTCGCTCCATTCTACTACTAACTAATCCAAAGTAAAAATAAAAATAGGGTTCCTCTTGAATTAATTTTTCCTCCTCTAAGGATTTGAATATTTCATAAGCTCTTGATACATCCCCTATTTCCATTAATGATCTTGCCAAAAGGTATTTCTTCTTTAGCTCAAGGAGATAACTTAGATTGGAAGATGGGAAGGAAAGGCCTTTTAACTTATCTATGGCTTTATAATATTCTCCTTTATTCAAATAAAGCTCAGCCCAATCCAGTTGGAAATATTCTCTCAGTGGTAAAACCTTTAAGGCAAGGGTTAGTTCCTTTTCTGCTTCTTTAAAAAATCGAGCTTGAATTAAGGCCATAGCTAATTGATATCTAAGCCACGGGTCTTCTCTTTCCTTTAGTTGGGTTTTTAAATTAAGAATAAGATCTGAAGAGTCTTCAGAGATAGCCTTAATTTTAGCTTTTATTCTTTGAAAATATACAGGATCATCTGAGAGGGTATAGCGATCTTGTAGAGGTACACTTTGCTTTTCAGCTAAGTTTTGAAGATAGGTAACCCTCTCTTGGGGAAGGGGGTGGGTAAGTAGATAGCGAAAATTCAATTCTATTGCAAAGTTACTCTCCCGAGATAGTTTTTGAAAGATTCTTACCATAGCTAATGGGTTATACCCTGCTTTTGTATAGATTTGAAACCCTAACCGATCCGCTTCTTCTTCATCAGCCCTACTATAAGCTAAAAGTTTGGTTTGGGCAAGGGCTGTGCCAGTTACACCTACCATCTGACCTGCCTGCCCTCCTCCCAGTAAAATAGCTGCTATCGTTGCGGCTGTGGTTGCAATCTGCATTTTTCTAATAGTCTCGAGTCTTTTGGCTACATGTCTTGCTAAGTTGTGACTTATCTCGTGTGCTAAGATGGCAGAGAGCTCATCCTCGCTTTCCACATAATTAAAAAGCCCTGTATTTATAAAGATATATCCTCCAGGCACAGAAAAGGCATTAAATGTTTTATCTTTAATCACATAAAATCTAAAATTAAAAGGAGAAAAGGAAACACCTCTTTGAATAAGAAAACTTCCTAAGGAATTGATATACGCTACTATCTCTATGTCCTTAATAAATTCTATTTCCTTTGAGATTTCCTGAAGGACCTCTTTTCCTATCTTCTCTTCTTCTTCAAGAGAAATCAGGGCAAAAGCTTGGTTAAATATGAGTAGAGGGATGAGAAGAAGGGTTAAAACTTTTTTAAAGATAACCTTAGTAGTTCTCATAAAATATGGCGGAGGCGTATGGGAATTGAACCCACCCACCCCTTTTTGGGGGTGCACCGGGTTTGAAGCCCGGGAGAGGCACCAGCCCCCTCACGCCTCCAAAATGGGGCTATTGGGGTGCTT
>CALLJI010000162.1 GCA_938091475.1 uncultured Caldimicrobium sp.
ATTCTGCATCCACTTTAGGAGTACAAACCATTCCTATAGCTTCTCTCTGGGTGATGATTACTACTACAAAAAGTAATATTCCCATTAAAGCTAATACAAGTCTCTGTTTGTGTTTTTCTCTAAATATATCTAAATAGGGAAACAATTTTTCAAAGAGAAAGTGCACTAAAAAGCCCAACCCTATACCAATAAAAGGTGATAGATACATAGAAAATCGTGCCCCTGAGAAAAATACTAAACATCCAATCCCAAAAAAGGGCAATAAGAAGAAAAGCTTTTTAAAATTAAAGATAAAGAGAAGGATTGCTCCTATCAGCCCAATTATTCCAAGAATTTTATTAAACACAACTGAGGCTAAAGCTTCCTCAAAACTTAGTCGAGAAAGCTCTGAAATAGAGATGAAAATATTCGGGAAATCTTTAAAAAGTATATCTATAGAAGTTGGGCTCTTAATATTAAAAACCAAGGTTGCAACCTGTTGAAATAGATGGTAAGGTCCTTCATATATATACCAAAGCTGTGGTAAAATTAAGATAGCTAAAAAAATAAAGTCTTCTTTTGAAAAAGTAAAAGTTTTGTTTCTTTTAATAAAAATATTTTTTACAGGTTCCCAGAAAAAGATCACTAAAAAAGTTAAAAGCAATACAAAATTTAAATTTGGATGGGCATACCAAAGTTGATAAAATAGCATAAAAAGGCTGGCTAAAATTATCCAAAAAAACTTGGCCTTTCTCTGGTTAGTCTCAAAAAACCGATAAAAAAAGTAAGCAATGGAGAAGGGAAGAGTGAGGTTAAAAACATCGTGATCCAAACGCATAAGACAAGTTCTACCTAAATACATTGGAGCAGACACTGCCACTAAACCACTTAGAATCCCTGCAAAAGGAAGATGTAATCGATTGAAATAGAAAAAGAGAGGTAGTACTACCGTTGTAGCAAAAATGGGTATGAGGTAATAGGTAAGCCATGCTACACTCATTCCAGTTATCTTGGAGAGAAAATAAAAGATGTGACTTATAAAGATTCCAACTAAGGGATAGGTGGAATAAAAGGTCTCCTTCTCAGAAAGCTTGGCATTTGTAGTATTATCGGGAAAAAGCCTAAAATGATCAATCGCACCATACTTATAGAGTCCTTCTTTCATATCTAAAGCAAATCTTGCAAAATAAAAGGAATCATACTCACTATATAAAGGCTCCCCTTTGTAAAAAAAATCTCTCTCATTGGCCTTCCAAAACTTTATATCCTCATAGCGTAAATAGAGACTAAAGAGGATAACTACCACCAATAATAAATAGGGGTATATTTTAAAAAAGCGATCCATATACCCTCCTACAGACTTAGCCAAATTTGTAATTTACTCCGAAGCCACCCCTTGGATAATCCCATAGAATATTCTTGAAGGGGCATCCCACTCTACAAGAACCGCACTCAAGACAAGCCTGATAAACAATTAAAATCCTTTCCCCTTCCCCTAAACGATAAACATTGGCAGGGCAAAAATTTAAACAAGGCTTTTCTCTACAGGCAAAACAGCTCTTCTCATCTTTGATCTTTAAATGCGAGAATGCCTCATCTACATAAAATTTAACGCTCCCTATCTTTTCATCTATATTTGCAACTTTTTCACTCATAGGCTCTACCAAAAGAGTCTTCCAAGATTAATAAAGTCTTTCAATACACCTAAAATTCCCCTTTTCTTTCTAATTATACCTAAAATTTCCTTCATAACATCCCTTTTGTATCTACCCTGTGCTGAAAAATACACACTAAATATCTCATAAAGCATATGAGGATAAAGGTTAAAGAGGTGCTGATTTTTTAATAAAAATTTTTTTAGATCTTTTATCAAAAGAAGATCTTTGTAAAAATAACTCTCTCTTATTCTCTCTTCATATCCTTTTAGTATTTTTTCAGAGAAATCTCCTCTGCTTAAGGCTTCTAAAATCGTTTCTGCTGCATAAAGGCCAGAATAAATGGCTAAATTAGTTCCTTCCCTAAAGAGAGGATTAACAAAACCAGCAGCATCTCCCACAACCAAAACGCCATTTCCATATAATTTAGGCATACCATCAATTCCCCATTCTGGAATTAAATGAGCTCCGTATTCTAAAATTTCTGCATCTCCCAAAAGATCTTTTAAATAGGTGTGTTTCTTAGCCTTTTCTAAGAGCTCGTAAGGTTTGATATTTTGTTGAATTAAAACATTAAGAAATACCCCTATTCCTAAGGAAAGAGTCAGGGTGTTAGTGTATAAAAACCCTGTTCCTGGTAAGCCTGATGTAATCTCTCCTATAAGTTCTAAGGCTAAACCCTGGTTCTCCCTTATCCCTAAACGATTTTCTATGGCTCCTTTAGGTAATTGCAAAACCTCTTTTACAGCTAAAACCACTTCTTCAGCGGAAAAGGTATTTTTTGCTAAACCTATCTTTTCTGAGAGAAGATGATTTACTCCCTCTGCCAAAATTACAACCTTTGCCTCAATTTCAGCATAACTAAGATCCCTATAACTTTTAGGTCTATCTACTACTACACCCGTGACTTGATTATTTTTTGTAAGTAGATCAATAGCCTTAGTTTTAGAAGCTATCAAAAGACCTTTATTTATAGCGTATTCAGAGAGCCATTTATCAAATTTCGCTCTAAGGGCTGTATAAGCTTCAGTGGGATCTTTTTTAGAATGGAGAAGCTTTACTACTCCCTCTTTAGAAAATAAAATATAGCCTTCTTCAGTCACAGGTCTTTCTGCT
>CALLJI010000163.1 GCA_938091475.1 uncultured Caldimicrobium sp.
ATCCCTACTAAGGCAGGTAAAATTGTCTATGAGTATGGGAAACAGATCATACAGCTTTACAAGCAAATGGATAAGGAACTTTGGCCTTACAGGGATGAAGAAGCCGGTTATGTAGAAATTGGTGGTAGTACCATTCCAGGTCAATACATTCTTCCCAAAATTATAAAGTTATTTAAAGAGGAGAATCCGAAGATTAAGGTTTATTTAAAGGTAAGTGACACTCAAGGTATCATTGAAGGGATTTTAGGGGGGATTTATGAATTTGGGGTAGTAGGGGCAAAAATCAAACAAAATGAGCTTTTTTTTGAAGCTTGTTGTGAAGATGAAATTGTAATGATAGCTCCACCTGATTTTCCAGAAGATAAAATATCTTTGGCTCAATTGTACACACTTCCTTTGATAAAAAGGGAGGAAGGGTCTGGTACTTGGAAAAATGTAGTGCTCTCCTTAGAAAAAGCAGGAATAAATCTTGCTAAATTAAATATAGTGGGAGAAATGGGATCAACCGAGGCTGTAAAATCTGCAGTAAAAGAAGGTTTAGGCTTATCCTTTGTATCAAAGAGGGCTATAGAATTGGAGGCAGCCTTAAATTTGATAAAAAAAGTAGAAATAGAAAATTTAAAGATTAACCGAAATTTTTACTTAGTATATCTCAAGAATAAAGAGTTTTTTCCATCCAGTCAAAAGCTGCTAAGTTTTTTCAAAAAGCTAATTCTTTAGTTAATTCTCTAAAAGGGTTTAACCTTTTTAACCACTGGGGTATCTACTTTCTTCTTGATGAGATTATCACCAAATAAGATACTTTTTAACCATTTAAAACCAAATTGAAGGAGTTTTAGGTCATCTTCCTTGATTTCCTTCAAAGTTTTTTCATCTACTGCAAAGATATCTAAAAATTTGCTCTCAAATATAAAGAGCCGAAATCTTTCAGGATTAGTTGAAACCATAAAGAAAAGTTCCAAACTTTTTTCTGGCACCTCAATGGGACCTAAGGATTCCTTTCTCATAATAATTTCTGCCCATTCAAAGATAGGCTCTTCAAGGCCTGGAATACCCTGAGATTCTCTATACTCTTGTACAGTGATCTCAGGACCAGATTCCAAACCCTGACAAAATCCTTCTTTAACTAAATAATAAAATTCTTCATTTCTTTTTTCATCTCTGTTGCGGAATAGGCCAAAACCCAAAGGATAATACCTACAAGCAAGAGGTCTCACTTCATAAACTTCACAACCTCCCTCTCCTAAAAATGGACAGGTCTTTTCCTCATCTTCTCGCATTTTTAATCGCGCAATAGGAAGCCCTGATTTCGGCAATATAAAAGGTTCTGTATATTGCAGAAGGAATTCGTCCGTAGTTAATCTTAGAAAATCCCTTAGGCGTAAGATATCATAAGGAGTAAGAGGTAAGAAAAGGTCAGAACAACATAATTTGAAACAGGGAACACCAGGATAGCACTGAAAATTTAATTTGGATTGGGGAGTTAGTCTAATGGGTTCAACTATCTTTTCAAAACCCTTAGCTCTATGAATTCCTTCCATAAATATTCACCTCTTTATAAAGGAATATTTCAAATTTAACACCCTTTTAGCGATTTGAAAAGGGAAGTTTAAGTTTTTGTAGGGGCGATTCAAAAATCGGCCAAAAAAGATTTTTAAAAATGTAGTGGCTTCGCACAGTCGTGCCTAAAGAGTTATATATTGTATTTAACCATTAGGGTTTTTAGAGGATTTTTAAATAAAGAGCTCCAGAAAGGGGTACCCAAAGATTGTCCCTTTCTGTAAGAAATTCTATAAGGCTCAAAACTAAACTGAGAAGGAATAATTTGAAGAGCGAAGTCTTTAAATAGAAAATGCCTATGAAAAAAGAGGAAAGAAGAAAAATAAGAGCTCCTAAGAGAGATTTTTTAAACTTGAAAAAGGGTTTTCCATAAAGGCTTCCCAAAATCCCTGCTAAAGGATCTGAAATACCTAAGATAAGAATCAAAAATTCTAATTCCCTGTTAGAAACAAGGAGAGAAGCTGAGAAAATCCCTAATATAAAAAAAGAGGCATCACTCAGGTGTTTTTTTTCTCGCTCTTTTAGGAGAGAAAACCAAAGGTTTTTAAAAGGTAAACTTTGAGGAAATTTTAATCTTAAGAACTCCCAAAGAAGGATTGATACCAAAAAGAAAGCTAAAAGACATAGAAAGGCATTTTCTTTTAAAACCTTAGAGAGAAAAAAAAGGCAGAGTGCACAAAGGAAATGAAAAATTTTTCTTTTCCAATTTATTCCCATTCAATTGTAGCTGGTGGTTTTGAAGAAATATCATAAACTACGCGATTTACTCCTTTGACCTCATTGATAATGCGATTAGCCAGTTTTGCCAAAAGGTCATAGGGGAGCCTAACCCAATCTGCAGTCATAGCATCTTGACTTTCCACAACTCTTATAGCTATCACATATTCGTAAGTCCGTGCATCCCCCATTACACCAACGGTTTTGATAGGAAGAAGCACGGCAAAACTTTGCCAGACCTTATAATACCATTCAGAATTTAGCATTTCCTCCTGCACAATGGCGTCTGCTTCGCGAAGAATGTTAAGCTTTTCTTCCGTAATTTCTCCTATAATTCTTACGGCTAAACCAGGACCTGGGAAAGGTTGTCTCCAAATTATTTTCTTAGGAAGACCGAGAAGCTCAGCGATTTTTCTTACCTCATCTTTAAATAATTCTCTTAAAGGTTCTATGAGTTTAAGTTGCATTTTTTCTGGTAACCCTCCTACATTATGATGGCTTTTAATTCTGGCTGAAGGTCCTCTGAAAGAGCAAGATTCAATTACATCAGGATAGAGGGTTCCCTGGGCTAAATACTTTATTCCTTCTTCTTTCTCAGCTTCTTTCTCAAAAACCTCAATAAAGGTTTCCCCAATTATTCGTCTCTTGACTTCTGGGTCTGTAATACCCTTTAGCCTTTCTAAAAAAAGAGAACTGGCATCAACATACCTCACGGTGAGTCCAAGATTTTTCATTAGACCTAAAACTTCTTCTGCCTCTCCCTTTCTTAAAAGTCCATTATTTACAAAAATGGGAATTAATCTCTCTCCAATTGCTTTATGCACTAAAAGCGCCGTAACCGTAGAATCAATTCCACCTGAAAGAGCACAAATTACTTTTTCCTTCTCCTTTACCTTGTTTTTTATGGTCTGTACAGCCATCTCTATGAAGGAGGGCATATTCCAAGAGCTGGTACACTTACAAATTTCAAACACAAAGTTCTTAAGCAAGGTCATACCAATTTCAGTATGCACCACTTCAGGATGAAATTGTACTCCAAAGAGAGGCCTTTCAAGATGCATAAAGGCTGCATAGGGCGAATTTTCAGTCTTTGCAATAGAAACAAAATCTATGGGAAGGGCTTCTACTCGATCACTATGGCTCATCCACACCTGATAGAATTTTTCTGGAGAGAGCCCCTTAAAGAGTGGATTATCCCTTAGAATTTGAATCTGTGCTTGTCCAAATTCCCTTTTTAGGCTCCTTTCTACTCTACCTCCAAGGAGGTGTGCCATAAGTTGAGCACCATAACAAATTCCTAAAATAGGGATGCCTAAATTGAAAATCTCTAAGGCAATTTTAGGTGCATCTTCATCATATACACTGGAAGGTCCCCCAGAAAGAATAATCCCCTTAGGATGGAACTCTAAAATTTCCTTCAAATGGGTAAAGCAGGCTTTAATTTCACTATAGACAGATAACTCACGAATCCTTCTTGCAATAAGTTGGGTGGTCTGTGAACCAAAATCAATTACAAGAATTTTTTCCTTCTCATTCATTAGCGCTTGCTCCTCCTAAATAGAATGAGACTAAACATTAATAACAAGATCAAACCTCCTACTAAGGCCATTTCAATAAGAAAATATTTCATTCTCTCTGGTGTAAATACGGTGGGATGTGAAATTTCAAAGGATAAAATCAAAAGTCTTCTTACTAAAGCTGTTATTGCAACTAAGATAAAGGGCTCAACACATTTTACAGCACTCTCCTCCAAAATAGCTACCATAACGGTATAAAAAATTTCAAGAAAAATGAGAGAAATTAAGATTTTATCTAAAAATTTAATAGCACCTTCAGAAAAGGTAGCACTTCTGTAAATATCCATAAGAATAGTAAAACCATCTATCATTACGATAACGAAACCAATAATGAGTCCAAGAGCCACTAAATAATATAAATATTCTTCTATTTGCGTAAGAAGTTCTCTTATTTTTAATCTTCTCTCTTTTGAGCTGTTTTCAGCCACTTCTTCTCTCCTTAGGAATTTACTTTAGTCATAGTTTTTAAAAGGCCAAGGTAGAGAATATCCTCTAAGACTAAAGAAGCTTTTTCTAAAATTTCTTGAACAATTTGCCATTCCTTTTCATTAAAAGTAGAGAGAACATAATCTTTTGCTAAACCTTTTTCTGGTTTCCCAATGCCTAATTTTAAACGTGGGAAATCACTACTTTGCAGGTTTTCAATAATTGAGAGGACACCTTTATGCCCTCCTGCACCACCTTTAGGTAAAAGCTTCATTTTCCCTAAGGGTAAATCTAAATCATCATATATAACTAATAAATTTTGAGGTAATTCCCCATATCTTTGCATTACCTTTTTTACTGCTCTTCCAGAGAGATTCATAAAGGTTAAAGGCCTCACTAATAAAGCTTTGTCCCGATATTTAGCAATTTCGCTTTCTAAGGAAGAGTCAAACTTAAAGGTTAAGTTATGTTTTTTAGCAAAGTGGGAAAGTACCAAGAATCCAAAATTATGTCGTGTTTTTTCGTATTCTTTGCCTGGATTACCTAATCCACAATAGATCCACAAATCTTTAATACTCCCTATGAAGTGCTCTCCTCAGTGCTCTCTTCTGGAGTGGTTTCTGCTACCAAAGTTGCTATAGTCTCATCAGGATTGTCTTTAATTTTAACACCCTCAGGGGCTTTAATATCTCTGACATGTAAGCTATCTCCTATGTCAAGCCCACTTATATCTATAACAATTTTATCAGGTAAATCCGAAGGTAAACATTCTATAGTGAGTTCATGGAGCATTATTTCTAAAATACCACCTTTGGTAGTGCCGATAGGTTTCCCTACGAACTCAAGAGGCACTTCCACTTCAATAGGTTTACCCTCCTCTACAGATTGAAAATCCAGATGTATAAAACGATCTGTAACGGGATCTCTTTGAAGATCCTTGAGAATAGCTTGTTTCTTTAGGTCTTCCCCATTAGTAAAATCTAAGGTAAAAATCACCGTTTCTCCTTTAATTTTTTTATAAACCTTTTCAAATTCTGAATATTTTACAGAGATAGGGAGAGGATCTATACCCTTTCCGTAAAGTATAGCTGGGATGAGCCCCTTTTTTCTTAATTTTTTAGAGATTTCTTTTCCCTTACCCTCTCTTTTTACTACAGGTAATAGCACTTGCTTCATTTTATCCCTCCCGAAGAAAATTTTTAGCTAAAGCGAACAGAAGTGGATCTATTATATCATATTAATTAAAAAATTTTAGTAGCCTCACTTCGATGTGTGAGTTCAACCCTTTATATAAAAAGAGAGCTTATGGAATCATCAGTATGAATTCTCCTTATAGCTTCTCCTAAAAGCTCTGCCACACTTAAGACCTTAATTTTATCAAGGGCTTTGGCTTCCTCTCTCAGAGGGATAGTATCACTTACAATGAGAGATTTTAAGGGTGAATTAGCAATTCTTTCCACAGCTTTACCAGAGAGCACAGGATGAGTGGCAACAGCATAAACCTCTAAAGCTCCTCTATCCAATATGGCTTCAGCTGCTTTGCAAATCGTGCCTGCTGTATCAACCATATCATCCACAATTATAGCAATCTTATCTTTCACATCTCCTATAATATTCATTACTTCACTTTCATTTGGTCTTGGTCTTCTTTTATCAACCATAGCAAAGGTGGAATCAAGTCTTTTAGCGTACTCTCTTGCCCGTTCTACTCCTCCTGCATCAGGAGAGACAATTATTAAATCTTTATCTGCGAAGTTTTCTTTTATATATTTGAGAAACACTGGCATAGCATAGAGATGGTCTACAGGAATATCAAAGAAGCCTTGAATTTGTCCTGCATGGAGATCCATAGTTAAAACTCTTCGTGCTCCTGCCACTACAATGAGATTAGCCACCAGTTTGGCTGAAATAGGAGTTCTTGGGGCGGTTTTTCTATCTTGTCTCGCATATCCATAATAGGGAATAACTGCAGTAATTCTCCTGGCTGAAGCCCTTCTTGCTGCATCAATCATAATGAGAAGCTCCATTAAATTTTCATTAACAGGAGAACAGGTAGGTTGGACAATAAAAACATCTGCTCCCCTTACATTTTCTTCAATCTCTACAAAGAGTTCTCCATCGCTAAATCGTTTAAGAGTGCTTTTACCCAAAGGAATGGCCAAATATTTACAGATGTTTTTAGCAAGCTCGGGATTAGCAGAACCAGAGAATACCTTTATGGGATTAGCAAACATTTTAAGTAAGCCTCCTTTTCAATCCAAATTTTTGACGAGGTATATTTTAACACTCTTTAAAAAATTTTTTAGTCTCAGATAAGATAACATTGGTGGCTTTTCAAAAACTCCGTAGATAGTTGAGCCTGTCCCTGAAATATTAACCGCTAAAGCCCCTTCCTTTTGTAAGAAACTTTCTAACTCAAAATACATTGGATAGTGTTTATAAAGAAGGGGTTTAAAATCGTTTATTAAGCCCTGAGTTTGTATCCAGGGAGGCAAGGCACTTTCGTATATAAGAGGTTCTTTTTCCTTAGTTATACCAAGCTTATTATAGGCCCAGGCTGTCTTTACTTGAAAATTAGGATAAAGGAGAAGGTAATAGGCAGGGAAAGAGGGATAAGCCTTTAGTTCTTCGCCAATGCCCTTTGCTTCGCAGGCGAAGCCATCCTTTACAAAAAAAGGAACATCTGCCCCTAATCTCTTGGCTAACTCCAAAACATAATTTTCCTCAATCTCAAAAATTCTACTTAACCACTTTAGTAATGTGCCTGCATTGCTGCTCCCACCTCCCAAACCAGCCCCCAAGGGAATCCTCTTTTTGACTCTTATTTTAATCTCTTGCTTAACTCTAAAAGTTTCTTTGAAATGCTTCCAAGCTTTAAAAATAAGATTTTCCTCTAAAGGGATTCTCTCATCAGATAAAAAATCGAGGGAAAAGGAGGAGCCAATTTTTATTTCTATTTCATCAAAGAGGGCAATCTTTTGAAAAATACTGTAGATTTCGTGGTAATTATCCTCTCTTTTTTTTAAAACTTGTAGAGTAAGATTAATCTTTGCAGGGGAGAGAAAAGAAAATGTGTCCATTAAAGGGGGAAATTAACTACAAAGCTTTACATATTTAAGTTTTAGTTCATATAAAATAGTCTGGAGTAATTTTTCCTCTTCTTGAGTTAGATTTCCCTTGGTTTTTTCCTTTAGCATTTCCAAGGTTTCAATTGTTTGTCGAGCCAGCATAAGATTTGGCTCTTGCCGTTTGGTTATGGGATCAGGAATTTCTCCTAAATGCACTAAAGCTGCAGTATTCAGGGAGAGAATAAAGGTATTAAAATTGATTAAATGACAAAGATCATCATCCCACCTCATCTTTTCACCCCTTCTTTTTAACTATAGTAGCTTCTGGCTTAATTAAAAAACCACCTTTGGGAGGCTTTTTTTCTGCTAAGTTTTCAGAAAGTCTTTTAATTCTGTCTGTAGGGTAATACTCCTTTGCCTTTTCTAAAAAACTTTGAGCCTCTTTTATCTTTCCATCTATTAAATAGTCTTT
>CALLJI010000164.1 GCA_938091475.1 uncultured Caldimicrobium sp.
TAAATGAAGACTATCTTTTTGGATACATAAGTCGCATTATCTACGGTGAATCAGGTCTTCAAAATATTTACATTTTAGAAAATAAATTTTGGGGAAGGATGCTTTTTATTAATAACAATCTTCAATTTACTTCCAGAGATGAGTTTGTTTATCATGAAGCTTTAGTGCATATTCCAATGCAGAGTGCTCCAGAACAGTTTATAAAAAAAGTGCTGATTTGTGGAGGCGGAGATTATGGTGCAGCCAGAGAAGTTTTAAAATATCCCTTTGTGGAAGAGGTAATCATTGTAGATATTGATCCCAAGGTCCCCAAGCTAATAGAGGAGTATTTTCCAGAGCTCTTGCCTCAAGATCCTAAGGATGCACGGCTAAGCCTTATAACCGAAGATGCCTATGTAGTAGTGGATAATTACGCAAAGGAGGGAAAAATTTTTGATTTAATTATTATTGACTCTACTGATCCCGATATTGGTGAGACTACTCAGGAGCTATCTCACGCCCTTTTTGGTACGGATTTCCATAGAAAGCTAAAGAAAATCTGTCCCAAGGGTATTATAGTGCAACAATGTGGAACTCCTTTTACTATGAAAAATATTTTAAAGGGTGTTTATAAGATTTACCAAGAGGTTTATTTGGAGGAAGAAGTCTATGTTTATAGAGCAAATGTGCCTTCCTTTGGAAGTGATAATGCTTTCATAATGAGATGTCCTTTTAAAAATCCTGAACAACCTAAAGGCATTCCACCGGAAGATACCAAATATTATACCTTTGAAATTCATCGAGCTTCCTTTGCTTTGCCCAAATTCTGGATGGAGGCTTTAGAGATATGAAGATTTTGGGATTATTAGGTAGTCCCCATAAAACTGGAGGCACATCTCAACTTCTGCTTGCTGCGCTAAAGGCAGCAGAAAGGGAGGGAGCTCAGATCTCTTGGTATTCTCTATATGATGGAGAGATTAAACCCTGTGTAGGGTGCATTCAAAATGAGGGGCCAGACTGTAAATTTCCCTGTATTTTCGAAGATTATGGAAAGTTTTTACTACAGAAAATTTATGAAGCTGAGGGAATAATTTTGGCTACACCTATTTATTGGTTTGCGCCTTCAGGGGTAGTTAAAAATCTCATTGATCGTATGACTTCCCTGGAGAATATGGTAGCCTTTGGTGAGCCAAGTTATTTAGAAGGAAAGGTTTTCGGGGCTGTAGTGGTCGGGGCAGACACTGGAGCTATTATGACAGGAGGTTATTTAATCACCACTCTAAACTCAATGGGAGCAATTATTCCACCCTGGGCTATTGCCTATTCTTACAAAAGCAAGGCTTCCCTTTGGGATAATAAAGATCTTATGAATGCCATAAATGTTGGATTACTGGTTGCCAAAACGGTTGCTCTACTAAAAGGGGAGAAAGTAAAACTTGCTTATGTAGAAGATATAGCCCTCCTTGAGGAAATAAGAAAGGAAGTTCTCACCGAATTAAAATTAACTTCTAAGCCTACAGGATATGTCAGAGGAGTTGGTTACCTCCGTTATTAAAGCTATTTTTGAGAGAAGAAGTATAAGGAGGTTTCGTCCTGAGAAGCCTCCAAGAGAAGATCTCTTAAAAATTATTGAGGCTGGGATTTGGGCCCCTTCAGGGCATAACAATCAACCTTGGAGATTTGTTGTCATTTGGTCCGAGGACATTAAAGAAAAGCTCTCAAAACTCTCCCACTACTCTCAGATGATCAAAAAAGCCCCGGTATTAATTGGGGTCTTCTTAGAAAAAAAAGCTATGTATCATCAAATCAAGGATCATCAATCAGCAGGAGCTTGTATCCAAAACATAATGCTTGCTGCTCACAGTCTGGGGCTCGGAACTTGCTGGATAGGTGAAATCCTGAGAAATGAAGATAGAGTAAAAGAAATCCTTGGGCTTCATAAAGAAGAATACGAGATGTGTGCCTTGCTGGCAGTAGGATATCCTGATGATAAAAGTAAAAGGGCTGGAAGAAACCCCCTCTCTACTTTTATTTTGAAAGAAATGTAGTATGCTTTTATCTAAAGTAAAGGGGAGGTTAATATCTATGAGCAGAACTAAACTGATTTATTTGATTATAGTAGCAACTTTCCTTCTTTTTTCGTGTAGAGGTGGAGTTTCACAACTTGGAGGTTCTAATTGTCCTAAGCTTGAGGAGTTCCAAAAGACTTTAGATGCTATTCAAAAGGGAATAGCTTTAGAGAAAATTGAAAAAACACCCCTTGCAGGTCTTTGTGAAGTGGTAATCAAAATTTCAGACACAGAGAAAGCTATTTTTTATACGGATTCCAAGGGAAAATACATTGTGAGTGGAAATCTGATTGAGCTTTCAACGAAAAAAAATTTAACTGCTGAGAGACTTGCTTTACTTAACAAGAGAGTTCTTAACTCAGAGGACTTAAAAGAATTAGAGAAATTAGTAGCCTTTACCTGGGGAAAAGCTTCAAGTTTTGTATATTTGATTACTGATCCAGATTGCCCCTTTTGTAAACAGGCTGAAGCTATTTTAGAAGAATTAGTAAAATCAGGCAAAATAGCGGTAAAGGTAATTCTTTATCCTTTAGAAGCTATTCATCCTGAAGCCAGAGCTAAATCTATTGCCATAATTTGTGATAATATAGGTTATGAAGGGCTAAAACAGGGATATTTGAGCAAGAATCAATGTGAGCAGGGAAAAACAAAGATTGAAGAGAGCATAAAGCTTATGCAAAGGATAAAGGTTAGAGGCACACCTACCTTTGTATTTCCCGATGGGGAAATGAAAAGCGGTGTTCTTCCAGCTGAATTCATCCTAAGTAAATTAGGAGTAAAATAGATTGAATGCTCACTAAGGAGGAATGGAAATATTTATTCACCCTGGTAAGAGAGATATTAAAAGGGGCTTTTAGTAAGAGAGAATTAGAAGTTTTACCTTCACCACAGAAAGATTTTCCACATCTTTATGAGAAAAGAGGTGTTTTTGTTACCCTTTATTTAAAGGGAAGCTTAAGAGGTTGTATAGGTACCATTTTTCCTGAAAAGCCCCTTTACGAGGAAATAAAAGAGGTAGCTTTAAGCTCAGCTTTTAGAGATCCCCGCTTTCCACCGCTTCAAGAAAGGGAGCTTGAGGAAATAGAAATTGAGATATCCTTGCTTTCTCCTTTACAAAAAGCAAAGCTTGAGGAAATTGAGGTAGGCAAGCACGGAATATATATTAAAAAGGGTTATAAAAGAGGTCTTTTGTTACCCCAAGTAGCCACTGAGCACAATTGGGACAAAGAGACCTTTTTGAGGCATACCTGTCTTAAAGCAGGGCTTCCTTCAGATGGCTACTTAGATCCTGAAGTTGAAATTTATGTCTTCACAGCTGAAATTTGTAAAGAAAGTGAGGTTTTGTAATAACCCTACTATTGTAGGGGCAATTCACGAATCGCCCTGAATTCGTAGGGGCACGGCACCGCCGTGCCCAAATGGGTTTTAATTGTAGGGGCAGGGCTTGCCCCTGCCCTAAAGGTTAAAAACATATACCTTGACCTCAGGAATAACACAAAGGAAAGCCCTCTTCAAAAATTAGTTTTATATGATAAGATTTTAACATAGTCTATAAGTTCATACATAACTAAGCTTATATTTATGGTATGGATTGGCAAAAGAAGTGGGAAGACTTAGAAAGGGCTAGAAAGTTATTAAAACTCCCTTTGATTACTACGCGGAGAGAGATTATTGAGCGTTATCATCAGTTGGCAAAGGAATATCATCCTGATAAAGGTGGAAGCTTAGAAAAGATGAAGGCCCTTAATGCAGCTTATCAACTTCTTATGGAATATTGCGATTCTTACAGAATTGAAATTAAACCCAGGGCTGAGACACTTGATCCCACTGATTTTTGGTATCAACATTTTGGAGAGGATCCACTATGGTCTTCT
>CALLJI010000165.1 GCA_938091475.1 uncultured Caldimicrobium sp.
AATTCCCACTGAATCCGAATAGGAGTTGTAATTTTCAAGCATAGCCTTATAGGCTGCCTCAATGAGGGTATGGGGAGTTTTAAAATTATATTTAACGGGATCACCAATATTTAGATAAATTAACTCTTTGCCTAAACTTAAAGCCTTTTTTGAGGTTTCCACAATATCTCTAATTGCATATTCTACACCATTTGTGCGAAAAGCTGGTTTTATCTTGCCCTTTTGCGCCATTTCTGTCTATCTCCTTTAAATGTTAAATAATCCTACTAAAATTCTATTTGTCAACCCCCTGGGGATTTTTAAATAGATCTACATCTTCTATATTATATCTCAAATCTGTATTTTTTAAAAAAACTTGATAAATTTATCTCTGAAATATGCACTGGTTTCTTTTTTTCTTTTTCCTTACCTATGCCTTTTTGCATCTCTATGTTTATTTGAGAATAGTAAAGCCATTCCTCAGGGACAGAAGGTTAACAAAGTGCTTTGTTATCGTGCTCTTTCTTACAGGTTATTTTTCTCCCCTTTTCTTTAGGTATGCAGATCTTCAGGGAAATGCTTTTCTGGCTTACTGGATAGCTTTTTTTGGTCTAATGTGGATGGGATTTTTCATTTATTTATTTCTCTTAGGTCTGGGCTTGGAACTTTATAACTTATCAATTGCCCTTCTCACAAAAACCTTTAGAATTAATCCCCTACCTAAAATTAAAGGGAAATATTTTTCCTTCTTTGTTCTCTCCTTAGCCTTACCCCTTTCATTTTACAGCTATATTGAGACACTTAGCTTAAAAGTGGAAAGAATAGTTCTTTATACGGATAAATTGGCCAATGGTGTTGAAAAACTAAAAATCTTACATATTTCAGACTTACATCTTGGGCCGTTAATGGGATTGGACAAAATCAACCTCATTCATCAAGTTTATACTGAAGAGAGACCAGATCTTATAGTGGCAACAGGAGATTTAGTGGATGGAAATGTTAAGAATAAAATCTATTTAGCTAAAGCCTTACAAGAAATTAATCCACCCTTTGGTAAATATGCAGTTTTAGGTAATCATGAATATTATAGAGGAGTAAAAGAGGCTACACACTTTCTGAAAGAAGCTTCTTTCAATCTTCTCATGGGTGAGGCAGTTTATGTAAAGGAGCTAAATTTAACTATAGTGGGTATAGAGGATGATACTTGTGCCTATTTTAAGGCCTGTATTGGGCCTTTGTCTGATAAAAAGCTTTTAGAGAAAGCTGATAAAAATTCCTTTGTGCTATATCTAAAACATAAGCCTATCCTTGAGAAAGAGGCTTTTAATTCCTTTGATCTTATGCTTTCTGGACATACCCATGGTGGTCTCTATTACCCTTTGGGGAAGATTCTGTTATCTTTTCTCTATATCGGAGATAGAGGATTTATCAGAATAGAAAATTCTTATGTCTATATTAGCAAAGGAGTGGGAACAGGTGGACCTCCTATGAGATTTTTGTCTCCACCTGATGTTGCGATAATTGAATTACTTCCGAAGTAAAGTTGGCGTATATCAGAATGTTTTAAATGAATCGAAACCAAAATTGGGCATCTGGAAGGGGCACCCTTACATTTTTATTTCTTGGGCACAGCATGCTGTGCTCCTGCATTCTGGGCACCCGCAAGGGGTGCCCCTACTAATTTTTTTGACCAAAATATTGTAGGGGCTGGGCTTGCCCCAGCCCAAAAAGGTTTTCCGTAGGGGCGATTCACGAATCGCCAATAAATTTGTATGGGCACGGCACCGCCGTGCCCTAATCGGTCAGCCGCAAGGACTGCCCATACAGTTTTTTAATTTCTGGGAATAGTGCGATTTGCTTCTAATACAAGTCTAAAGACAGAAAGAAGAAGGTGACAATTAAAAATAATAAAAAGTGTAACCAGATTAGGAAATTCCAAACACTTTGACAAGATAACACAATTTTTGGTATATTCTCAGCGTATATTTACAAATTGAGGCGATAAAGTATAATTCTGATAACTTATGAGAGCTTGGCTCATAAATCAAATCGGTCCTCTTTGCAAGAATAGTTTAGTCTTTAAAGAGGTTCCTCAGCCTACCCTTGACCCTAAGGAAATTTTAATAAAGGTTAGAGCCTGCGGAGTTTGTCATACAGAACTTGATGAAATTGAGGGAAGGGCAGTGCCTTCTCTTTTGCCTATGATCCCAGGGCATCAGATTGTGGGAGAAGTAATTGAGGTTGGAGAGGAAGTGCAAAGGTGTAAAAAGGGTGATTTAGTGGGAGTAGGTTGGATTTATAAAAGTTGCGGTAAATGTAAGTTTTGTTCGAGAGGATTAGAAAATCTTTGCCGAGATTTTATATCAACCGGAAAGGATGTGCCTGGAGGTTATGCCGAGTTTTTTAAAATCTCAGAGGATTATGCTTTTGTTTTGCCTAAGGAGGTTTCTCCAGAAAAATTAACCCCTTTACTGTGCGCTGGTGCTATTGGCTATAGGGCTTTAAAATTAACCAAAATCCGGGATGGACAAGTGCTTGGATTGATAGGCTTTGGTGCCTCTAATCATTTAGTTTTAAAAATGACAAAAATTTTGTATCCCAAGACTACCCTTTTTGTTTTTGCAAGAAATCCCAAGGAAAGAGAATTAGC
>CALLJI010000166.1 GCA_938091475.1 uncultured Caldimicrobium sp.
TATGAGACCTCCTCTTATCACAGAGGCTTTTATTAATCTAAATGATACCCTTTCAAAGTCCCTTCTTCCTCTCACCAAGGAAGAGGCAACAGAGGTGCTAAAAGCTTTAGTTTCAAAACTTTGCTCTTAGGGACACCGACACCTTTTCTCCTCAACTTTATAGACTTTTAGCACGGCCTTATTTTTGGGCGATACGTGAATCGCCCCTACGATTTGACTATTTGGGCTTTGGCAAGCCCAGCCCCTCCTACAAATTTTGAAACATTCTTACCCTCAATTGACTATGCGTAGGTTTGCTACTATATTTTTATTAAATGCTTCTTGAGTTAAAAATTAAAAATTTTCTGTTGCTTGATGAAGTGCAATTAAGTTTTGACAAGGGTTTTATTGTCTTTACAGGAGAAACTGGTGCAGGAAAATCCCTTCTTGTAAAAGCTTTAAAGCTTTTACTTGGCGAGAAGGGTGGTGCAAATTATCTAAAACCTAACTGTGAGCAAGCTGAAATTGAAGCCCTTTTTTCCATAGATAACTCTCTCTCAAAAAAACTGGAGGAGATGGGATATACCATAGAGGAAGAAATTCATTTAAAACGCATAATAACCTCCTCCAAACAAAGGGCTTTTTTAAATGGTTCTCCGGTTAGTCTTGCTGAGCTCTCAACCATAACCAAAGAACTTATCTCCATAACCAGTCAACACGAGCATCACAGCCTTTTGTCTAAGGAAAATCAACTGAAGCTCTTAGATGAGTTTTTAGGTCTTAAGGAAAAAGTTTTTGCCTATCAAAATTTATTAAATAAATATTTATCCTTAAAAAGGGAGTGGCAGGAACTAAAAGAAAAAATAGAGGAAGCCCTTCTGAAAAAAGATTTTTTGAATTTTCAAATTTCGGAAATTGAAGAACTAAAACCTGATCCCAAGGAGGAAGAAAATCTACTTAAATTAAGAGAACAATTAAAACATTTGACTCAACTCAGAGAATTATATTCAGCCCTAAAGGAGAATTTAGAAAAACTATATGAAGATCTATCTCTTACTCTAAATATTTTGCAAAAGCTTTCCAAATTTGAATCCTCTTTAGAAGTAAGAGGTAAAAGTTTAGAAAACCTTTATTATGAAATAAGAGAGCTTGAAAGAGAAATACAATCTTTGGAAGTGGCATTACCTGAGGATGAAAGAGACTTAGACGCCATAGAGGCTCGTTTGGCTAAATATGAAAGACTTAAAAAGAAATACCATAGGGATACACAAGGCTTACTCTTATACTATGCGGAATTAGAAAAAGAGCTCTCTTTATTAGAAACTGGGGAAGACCAGCTAAAAGAGCTTTCTTCAACCCTTGAAAATTTGGAAAGAGAAGTCCTTGAGTTAGCTTTAAACTTAAGCGAAGAGAGATTTAAGGGTAAAACCAAAATAGAGAGGCTTCTTATCCAAGAGGTACACACCTTAGGAATGGAAAAAGCCATCTTTGAAATCTCCCTTAAAAGAAGGGAAAGTAGGGCATCGTCTCTGACTCCGCTCGGAATAGATGAAATAGATTTTCTTTTTTCTCCTAATCCAGGATTACCTTTGAGACCTCTTGAGAAGGTAGCATCAGGAGGGGAGCTTTCTCGCATTTTTTTGGCTGTAAGGAGCTTAATAAAGGAGCGCAAAGGCTTAGGCACCTTTATTTTTGATGAGGTGGATACTGGTATTGGAGGGCAAACAGCTATCAAAGTGGGAGAAAAGCTTAAAGAGCTCTCTAAGGAGTTTCAAATCATTTGTATAACTCATCTTCCTCAAATTGCACGGTTTGCAGATCATCATTTTGTGGTAGAGAAGGTCTTAGGAGAGCGGGAAACCAAAACCTTTTTTAAAAAAGTGGAAGGAAAAGAAAGACTTAGGGAATTAGCCAGAATGCTTGGAGATAGTTCTAATATAGAGCTGGCTGAAAAATTTTTGGAATAAAGGCTCCTCCATTATGGACAAGTCGCTATTACTATTTTCTGAGGGATTAGATAGCACTCTTGCGGGACTCATCCTCAAAAGAGAAGGCATCAGAGTAGTAGCCCTACGTTTTATTACCCCTTTTTTTGGATGGAAATATAAAGTGGACCCTCGTAAATTTGTGGAGAAGTGCAAGGCTTTGGGGTTCGATGAGGCTATGATTATTGATCTCACTCAAGAATACCTTGAAATCCTAAAAAATCCTTCTTACGGATACGGAGATTATGCAAACCCTTGCATTGACTGTAAAATCTTTTTTTTAAAAAAGGCTAAAAAAATTATGGAAGAAATAGGAGCAGATTTTATAGCCACGGGAGAAGTTCTTGGGCAAAGACCTATGAGCCAAAACAAAACCGCCTTAGAAAGGATCGAAAAAGAGGCTGGCGTTAGTGGAATACTTCTTAGGCCACTTTCTGCTAAGCTTCTTAAAGAGACTGAACCAGAAAAAAGAGGGCTCATCAATAGAGAGCATTTATATGCCCACAGCGGAAGGCAAAGAACCTTTCAATTAGAATTGGCAAAGAAGTTTCATTTAAAAGAGATACCAACCCCAGCAGGAGGCTGTCTTCTAACAGATCCTATAATAGGTAGTAGAACTTTAAAGGTAATTAAAGAAAATAGGCCCTTTACACCTCTCACTGCAGAGTTATTAACTTTTGGAAGACATTATTTTGACAATGATCTTTGGATAATTTTAGGAAGGAATGAAGAGGAGAATAAAAGATTGAGCTCCCTTGTTAGAAACACTTACCCTCTCTTCACTTTAAGCGAACCTTCTCCAGTGTTATCAGTAATTCAAGGAAAGGCAGAGTCCAATTTTATTAAAGAACTTCTTGTCAAATATTCCAAAAAAGCGCAAAGGAAACTCGAGGAGGGGTGCAAGGTTGAATTACTTATCTCCTGAGGTCTTCTCAAATTTGTCACGAGTTGTGGCCTTGCTTACTGATTTTGGACAAAAGGATCACTATGTGGGCGTAGTTAAGGGAAGAATTTTGAAGGAGGTAAAAAACAAGTTTCCTCACTTTATAGACATAACCCACGAAATTCCTCCCCAAGATATTAAGAGAGCAGCTTTATATTTAAAATTTTCCTATCCCTATTTTCCAGAGGGTACCATATTTTTAGCGGTAGTAGATCCAGAAGTAGGAACTGAGAGAAAGGCACTTCTCCTCTATAGTGCAACTCATTTCTTTGTAGGACCAGACAATGGTATTTTTACCTTTATTTTAAAAAATAAAGACCTTCTTGCCTTTGAAATTGATAAAGAAAAGGTATTGAAACCTCCTTTTAGCAGCACCTTCCATGCAAGGGACCTCTTTGCAATTGCTGTTGGAAAACTTCTTAAATCTGAACCTCTTGAATTATGGACAAAACCTATATCTAAGGAGGAGTTAAAAATTCTTCCCTTTAGTAAACCAGAGCCTCTTGAAGATGGGTACAAGCTTACTCCTTGGCTTGTGGACCGTTTTGGCAATATTGTAACTAATCTATCGAAGGATGATATAAGTGGAGAATTTGAGGTTTGGATAAAAGAGAAAAAGATTAGGGTTGTCTCTACCTATGCCGAGGGTAGAGAGGGTGAAATTATTGCTCTCTTTGGAAGTGAGGGTTTCCTGGAAATTGCTATAAAAAATCATTCAGCTTACGAAGAAATTGGGTTTCCTGAAGTTATAGTAAAACTCAAGGAAAGTTAGTCATAAGTTTTTACTGCAATAAATATTAGTAGCCGCTGGCTTTAGCCTGCGAAATTAATCTGTAGGGGCAGCCCTTGCGGCTGCCTAAAGACGATTTTAAAAATTCTTTGGGCAGGGGCAAGCCCTGCCCCTACAAATAAAACCTTTTGGGCACGGCATGCCGTGCCCCTACCAACTACCAACAAAACATTTTTTAGTAAAGCATATCGCACCTCTAACATGTGACATTCCAAAATAGTAATTAAGTGTGACATTTTAAAATAGTAACCACAAGAAAAACTTAAGGGATTGTAATTTAAAAAAAAGATGTTATATTTTAAAAATCATTTTTACAAGTGAGGAGGTAAGTAGCGTGCCAGTAAGAATAAGGCTTATGAGGATGGGAAGAAGGAAAAGACCTTTTTTTAGAGTAGTAGTAGCTGA
>CALLJI010000167.1 GCA_938091475.1 uncultured Caldimicrobium sp.
CATTGAAACCCCCTTAAGCTTTTCATTATATTAAATATAAAGCTTTTTTAGGGTTTGTAAACACATTTTTGTGGTTACTATCATGGAAAATCACACTGAATTCCTCTTTTGAAATATCATACTGTAAAGGATTTAAAAAGGTAAGGGCAATTCGTGAGTTACCTCCATAGACGAAGCTTTTGGGTACGGCGGTGCCGTGCCGCTACAAATTTTAAATTTTGGAGAAAATGTTTTGTATGGGCACAGCATACTGTGCCCAAGAATAATAAAAAAACTGTAGGGACAGCCCTTGCGGCTGCCCATAATGGGCACGGCATGCCGTGCCCCTACATAGAATGGGCAGGGGCAAGCCCTGCCCCTACGAAATTTGGGGGCGATTCGTGAATCGCCCCTACGGATGAAACCAATAGAGCACGGCGGTACCGTGCCCCTACAAATAAAACTATTTTGGTAAGGCATTTCGCTCCTCTAACATAAGCCATTACAAAATAGCAACCACAGGCAAAAAGAGTTTCTTGTCTTTTACCCAAGACTATGTTAAATTTGAAGTATGAGTTATTTGGTTTTAGCTCGTAAATATCGTCCCCAAAGATTCAGTGAAATAGTTGGGCAAAATCATATAGTAAAAACACTTATTAATGCCCTTAAAAGGGGCAAACTAAGTCATGCTTTACTTTTCTCTGGAATTAAAGGCACAGGAAAAACTACTGTGGCAAGAATAATTGCAAAGGCACTAAATTGTAAAAACCCAGAGGATGGATATGAACCCTGTAACAAATGTTCCCATTGCATAGAGATCACTAAGGGTATCTTTGTAGATGTAATAGAAATAGATGCAGCCTCCAACCGTGGAATTGATCAAATTCGAGAACTTATTGAAAATTTGAAATATGCTCCAGCCAAGGGGAGGGCAAAGGTTTATATCATTGACGAAGCCCATATGCTGACGAAAGAAGCAGCTAATGCCCTTTTAAAGTCCTTAGAAGAACCCCCTTCTCACATCTATTTCATTCTTGCTACTACAGAACCTAATAAGCTGCCTCCAACCATCATCTCGCGTTGTCAAAGGTATGATTTTAGAAGACTTGAGCTTAAAAGGATGATACAATTCTTACAGGAAATTTGTCTCAAGGAGGATTATGAAATAGAGCTCTCAGCACTTGAGCTTATTGCAAAGGAAGCACAGGGAAGTATGAGAGATGCCCTTTCTTTGCTTGATCAGGCAATGGCCTATGGAGTAAAGACTAAAGAAGATGTTATCTCCGCCTTAGGCTGGCACGAGGAAGTTTTAGTAGAGGAAATAGCACAAATTTTGTTAGAAAGAGAGCTCAAAAAGGCTATCACCCTCTCAAGAAAGTTATATGAAAGAGGAGTTGATCTCATCTATCTTACTGAAAAATTAACAGAATTTTTTAGAACTCTCTTTATAGCAAAGGTTCTCCCAGATGAAATAAGCCTTACCTTTCAAAATCCAGCCCTAAGAGAAGCCTTTATTTCAGCCTCTAAGGAAGAGCTGTTACTTATCTTTCAAAGCCTGCTAAAAGATCTTGAAGTCTTAAAGCGTTCAAGTTATCCTCAACTTCAATTTGAGATCCTTTTAGCTAAGATATGTGAGTTTAGAAAATTACTCTCTATAAAAGAGGTTCTTCACAAAATTGAAGAAATATCTTCAGTTTTAGAAAGAGATGGGGTAACTCCTCTCGCCTCTTCCCTAAGGAGGGAATCTAAAACTTGGGCTACCTTTTTAGAAAACCTACAAAGAGAAACTCTCCCTCTCTATGCACTACTTACAAAAATTCCAGAGCCTGAGATCACGGCTTCAGAAATTAAACTTCATCTCAAAGGCAATGAAGAATTTTTGAAATCTACTTATCTACCTTCAATAAAAGAAAAAGTGGAAAATTATTTTGAAAAGCCCTTAACCATAGTTATAGAAAATGAAAAGAGAGTTACTATAGAAGAAGTAAAAGAGAGACCCGAAGTAAAGCTTATAAGCCAACTTTTTTCAGCCAAAATTACAAATATACAATTAACAAAGGAGTAGTGGCTATGCAATTACCTAAGGAATTACAAAAACTTTTCAAAGAAGTGCAAAGGATGCAAAAGAAAATGGAAGAAGTAAGTAAAGAGCTTGAGGAGAAAAAGGTAAGTGTGCAAGTAGGTGGCGGAATGGTAAAAGTAACTGCCAATGGTAAGCAAGAAATTGTCACGGTAGAAATTGAGGAAGAATTATTAAAAGCTGAAGAAAAGGAAATGCTCCAAGATCTCATTGTAGCAGGGGTGAATGAGGCCCTAAAAAGGGCAAAGGCTATGGTAGAAGAGGAATTAGCCAAAATTACAGGGGGCTTAGCCTTGCCTCCAGGTTTTAAACTTCCTGGTTTTTAAAATTGCCTATGGAAAAGGGCTATCCCTACACCTTAAAAAAACTAATAGAATTTTTAAGTACCCTTCCTGGGATTGGAGAAAAAAGTGCTCAAAGGCTTTCCCTATATCTTTTATCTAAGCCAGAACTTTGTGAAATTTTAGGTGATTTAATTAAAGAACTCCCCTATAAAGTCAGGCTCTGCAAAGAATGTAAAAATCTTTCTGAAGATGAGCTCTGTGAAATTTGTAAAGAAAGGGAAAGAGACAGAACCAAACTTTGCATAGTAGAATCTCCTATGCATCTCTTTCAAATTGAAAAAACTGGTCTTTATAGAGGTTATTATTATGTGCTTCACTATCTTTTATCCCCCAAGGAAGGGTTTGGTCCTAAGGCTTTAGGGTTAGATACTCTTTTAAAAATTATAGAGGAAAGAGAGATAAAAGAGGTTATATTAGCCCTCTCCCCTACCCTTTCTGGAGAGGCAACCGCCTCTTATATTGCAGAACTTCTAAAAGACTATCCCCTTACCATCTCAAAACTTGCCTGTGGAATCCCCATGGGAATGGAAATCCATTTTGCTGATCCTCTCACCTTAAAAAGTGCCCTACAAAAGAGAGAATCCATTAAAAGGGGAAACTTCTATGAATAGAGAAGTTTGCAGGACCTTAGCTTTAGGTTCCTTACTGAGAGGCTATTTCCATAATCTCAAAGGTACTTTGCAATCCCTCTCTCTTCAGGCCCAGCTCCTTTATATGAAAAAAGACCTCTTAGTCTCACCTCAGGCTCATCCAAACTTAGAAAAAATGCTTCAACTCTTAGAAAAGCTTCAAAAACAGATTGATGTTGCCTTAGATGAAGTAAACAATGAAGAAACCGGACCTTGGGACTTAAAAGAACTTATGGAGAGGGAGCTCCTTTTTTGGGAAGCCAATCTCTTTTTTAAACATAAGGTAAAAAAAGAGATCAAAGAAATAGAGAAAGTTCTCTTAAGTCTATCCTTAAATGAGATTAGAGGGCTTCTCTGTTTAGTTGAGGAGAGGCTATATCCGAGTATAAAGGAAGGGGCATCCCTTCAAATCCTCATTGGTCCCTCTCCTAATACCTTGACCTTTGAGATAGATGAACCCATTGCAGAGGAAACCACTTCTTCACTCCTTGAACTTAAACCATATTTAGAGCCCTTAGTCACTTTAGAGGTCTCTCCAAATTATATCTCTCTTCAATTTAATGTCACTGAATGGACGAAAAGCTAACTCTTTTAGGCTTATATTTCTATGAAAAAGGAACCTTTAGATCCACCAAATGGCTGGATGAGCCTCTGGATGTAGAAAGATATTTACACGAGAGAAAGCTTAAGCTTTCTTATCTAAAGGACTTAGCAGAGAGAGAATTAGAAAGGGCAAATCAGTTAGGTTTAGAAATACTCTTTATTAAGGATAAAGCTTTTCCTTTGGAATTGCGAGAAATACCCTACCCTCCCCTATTTCTCTATATAAAAGGGCATCTTTCAACCTCTAAAAATTTAGCTATAGTTGGTTCTCGCAAGCCCACTTCCTACGGGAAAGAGGTTGCTACCCTCTTTGCAAGAGAACTCTCCCAAGCTGGACTATGTCTTGTCTCTGGGCTTGCAAGAGGTATTGATACCATTGTGCATACTCTCTGTGTGAAACAGGGTGAAGCAACTATAGCAGTACTTGGCTCAGGTTTAGATATCGTCTATCCCCCGGAGAATAAAAAACTCTTTGAAGAAATTCCTCAAAAGGGAGGAGCTGTAATTTCTGAATTTCCTCTTGGTACAAAACCAAAAAGAGAAAACTTTCCCCGAAGAAATAGACTTATTTCAGGCTTGTCTTCCGGGGTAATCATAATTGAAGCAGGAGTACATAGTGGGACCCTCATCACAGCTAAATGGGCTCAAGAACAAGGAAAGGAGGTCTTTGCTGTACCAGGGAACATCTTCTCTGAACAAAGTAGAGGAACCCATCTTCTCATAAAAGAAGGTGCTATTCCCGTTACTCACCCCAAAGAAGTTTTAGAATATTTAGGAGTCTCCCTTTCTACTTCTTCCACCAAATCTTCTGAAGACAGAATTATGCTCAGTCCTGAAGAAGAAAAAATTTTAAGTGTTCTATCAACTTATCCCACCCCTATGGAAGAAATACTCCTAAGAACAGGCTTGCCATTAAATCAGCTTCTGTCTCTTCTCACTGATTTGGAATTAAAGAATTTTATTATTAGTTTGCCTGGTAAACTTTATCAATTAAATCCTTTGTATCAACAACATTTAAAGCCTTAAAAATTTTTTCAAAGAGAACTTCCATATCAGAAAGAATCTGCTCCTTAATTTCTGGTTTTAGGTCCCACCACTCCTTTTTAAATACTCCAAACCCCTTTTTTCTTGTTTTGTAGATAAACTGAGCTTCCGTCATTCCTTCTTTCCATTCCTGAGAAAAATTGTTTTTTAGGTAGGTATAAATTTTGTTTCTAAACTCCTCGGGGAGAGCAGGGTGATCATAGAGAAAATTTTGAAAACCTGTAGCTAAATGCACTTCTACACATTCTGCCTCTGGGAATTTATAAAAGGCTTCTTCAGGCAAGGTTGAAGCTCCATGCTGAACTGCGCCTGCTAAACCAAACTCTTCTCGTGCAACTTTAGAGAGAGTTTTTAACACCTCAAAGTCTAAGGCAACTTCTGCTATTCTTCCATCAGGGAGAACTACTCCTCCATGAGAAGTCCCAGTTTGGACACTAATTTTGGAAATTCCTATCTCACCTTTAAAAGCCCTTTGGAAACCCTTCATAAAAGCCCTTAACTCATCGGGCGTACTGTTTTTACCCCCAATTTCTCCAATCTCCCCACCTATGTTTACTGTGATACCCTTTGGCTCAAGACTGCGGATATATTCAACCATTTCAGCTGTCATTTCATAGTTAAGTCTTTGCTGTTCCTCTAAGGATATTTTTTCCAGCTCAACTAAGGTTGAGGCATCAATATCCAGATTGTAAAACTGGGCAGAGAGAGCCTCCCTGATAAGCTCCTTTAATAATTCTTTTTCTCTTTGAGGATTAGTAAAAAAGGATTTGCGATTGAATTGGAAATGGTCACCTTGAAGAAAAATAGGCCCCTCAAACCCCTCCTTCATACCAGCAGTTAAAATAACTACGGCATACTCAAGTGGTCTTTGTTTGGTATAACCCATCTCTGATTTGGCAATCTCAAAAATAAAAGCTCCTACCTTTAGCCTCTTTGCTACTCTGAAAATACATCTTGCCACATCATAGGTCAT
>CALLJI010000168.1 GCA_938091475.1 uncultured Caldimicrobium sp.
ACGAGTAGCCATACCCTTAATTTTTCTTCTTCACTCCAAAGTTTTGCCATAATCTCTCTTGTGTAGCGTGGGATCATCTTCCTTTGCCCTCCTTTAGGTTTTCTAAATTATAACACAATTTTGGAAAAGAGGGGGATTAAAGGTGATGCAAAGAGAAGAGACTTGGGCTATTATTCCCAAGGTGAATTCACATTTTTTACTATTTTAAATTGTCACCTTTTTATTTTTGCTTTTAACTATTGAACAGATTGATAGGAATATGCCAACCTGAAGGGATATTTTTTTTGTGGGGGCAATTTGTGAATTACCACAACGAAAAAACCCTTGGGCACGACATGTCGTGCCCCTACAAATTTGAATTTTTGAGGATTGATAGAAAAAAGATCTGTAGGGGCACAGCATGCTGTGCCCAAGGAATCAAAAAATGGTAGCCGCAGGCTTTAGCCTGCGAGAGAAATATTTGTAGGGGCTCAGCATGCTGAGCCCAAGAAATAATAAAATTTGTAGGGACAAATCACGATTTGCCCAGAGATAAAAAACCTGTAGGGGCAGCCCTTGCGGCTGCCCGATTAGGGCACGGCGGTGCCGTACCCCTACAAAATATTGGGCAGAGTATATCGCACTCCCTATGTGACATTTCAAAATGGTAAACAAAGAGAAGATACAGGGGCTTGTAAATTATTAATTTGAGATATAGAATGGCTGATAAAATATAAAAAATAGTACTGGAGGGACTATGAGGCTTTCTATTATTGGGGCAGGAGCGGTTGGCACAAGTTGTGCCCATTGGGCTATGGTCAGAGGGATAGCTCAAGAAATTGTGCTTTTTGACATAGTGCCTGGCTTAGCTCAAGGGAAAGCCTTGGATTTGGCACAAAGTGCTCCCCTCTTTGGTTTTTCAGGAAAAATCATAGGTACTGAAGACTTTTCCTTCTTAGAAGAGAGCGAAGTTGTCATTATTACTGCTGGCAAACCAAGAACACCTGGAATGAGTAGAGAGGATCTTCTAAAGATCAATGCTGAAATAGTAAAATCCTGTGCAGAAAAGGTGAGTAAATATGCCCCTTTTAGTAAAGTAATAGTTGTTTCAAATCCTCTTGATGCTATGGTCTATGTCACTTACAGGACAACAGGCTTTCCAAAAGAAAGAGTTATGGGAATGGCCGGAGTACTTGACACTGCCAGATATCGTTATTTTATTGCAGAGGCTTTGGGAGTTTCTCCCAAGGATGTTCAAGCCTTGGTGATGGGTGTTCACGGAGATCTTATGATACCCTTAGTAAGATTAGCTAATGTAGGAGGCATACCCATCACTGAGCTTCTCCCTCTAGATAAAATTCAAGAAATTGTTGAACGCACAAAATTTGGTGGTGGTGAAATTGTAAGTTTACTAAAGACTGGGAGCGCCTTTACCACGCCAGGTCTTGCCACTATTGAGATGGCAGAGAGCATACTAAAAGATGAAAAAAGGGTCCTTAGTTGCTCTGTACTTTTAGATGGAGAATATGGCATTTCAGGTGTCTTTTTAGGAGTTCCAGTAATCTTAGGGAAAAGAGGGGTTGAAAAGATAATAGAAATAAAATTAACAGAAGAGGAAAGGGAACTCTTAGAAAGCTGTGCCAAGGCCTGTAAGAAATTAATTGACTTATTAACTTTATAGCCTATTTCCATCTCCCTTTTAATGAATGATTTGTTAAGAATGCCTAACCTAAAAGTTGCGGCTAAGGAGAAGGTTTTTCCTTCAGACAACACTTTTCTCTTTTTTTTAAATGGCATAACTCGTAGGGGCAACCCTTGCGGCTGCCCAAATGTGGTTTTTAAAACCCTTTGGGCACGGCAGTGCGGAGCCCCTACAAATTTGTAAACCTTTTGGGTTGGGCAGGGGCAAGCCATGCCCATACAAATTTTGGGGCAATTCCTGAATTGCCCCTACCATTAAACCCCTTGGGCACGATATGTCGTGCCCCTACAAGTTTGAATTTTTGAGGATTGATAGAAAAAAAGATCTGTAGGGGCTCGTCTTGCTGTGCCCGATAGATTAAAAAATGGTAGCCGCAGGCTTTAGCCTGCGAGAGAAATATTTGTAGGGGCTCAGCCTGCTGAGCCCAAGAAATTTAAAAAGCGTAGGGGCAACCCTTGCGGTTGCCCGATTTCAGTTTTTAAAACCTTTCGGGCTGGGGCAAGCCCAGCCCCTACAAATAAAACCTTTTGGGCACGGCTGTGCCGTGCCCCTACAAACTCTTGGGCGGTTCGTGAACCGCCCCTACGCCAAAAATCTTTTGGGCACGACATGTCGTGCCCCTACAAATTAATGATCTCGGTCATGGGCAAGCCCTGCCCCTACAATGTGACATTACAAAATAGTAATTACAATTAGGATTTAAGGTGTTCTTTTATTATTTTCCAAAAATCTTCTCTCATACTTACCAAAAAGGAGAAGTGAAAAAAGGTCTTTTCGCTTGCGTAAGAGGTATCTCTTAAATGGCAGAAAAGACCAAACTTAATTATTTTATTCTGCAGTGGGAGGTTAAAATTCAGATAAAAGAGATTAAAGGGGTCATCAAATTTAATATGCCCTGAGGTTGAGGCACAGATGCCTGCTCGCGAAATGTCAACCACATTGCCTACAAAAAGGGGCCTTCTGATAAGTTTTTTGAAGTTTTCATCAATATTATGATTTTCATTTAAAATTAAGTCGTGGAGGTGTAACTCCTCTAAGGTGTCAAAATTCTCCTCCGAAAAATTGCTCTCTCTAAAGAGTTGATATTCTGGCTTTTGAATTAATTCTTGTATATATTGGTTAGAAAATAGATAGAAAAATACAGGCATATTTTCTTTGATTGGCACCCTCTCCTCTGCCCTTGGATCTAATATCTCCAGAATGTAGCCAGATTCATTTTCTTCTACTATTTGGGTTTGGAAGATAAATCTTTTGTCTGGAAAAGGTAGTATTAGAATTAAAATTTCTCCTGCTCTAAAGGAGGGAAGATTTCCAGTTTTCTTGACTTGAAATTTGCTATCTGACAAAATTTGGAGCTCTGGTTTGTAGGTTTGGGCTTTATAGAGAAGGAGAAAATTATTTAAAAGCTGAGGAAGTCTCTTGTAAATCTCTGGAGGTAGGCGTTTGAGTGAGTTTAGAGAGAAATTTTTGATTAAAATACGTTCCTTTAATTTCAAGGCAAGGCTTATTTTTTCTTTCATACAAGCCTCTCCAATTGAGTATATTTAAGATGGAGAAGTGTAGGTCCTTTACCAGTGAAATTTACTTTAATTTTTTCACCTCTTATTTCCATTACTTCCCCTTCTCCGAAATGAGGGTGCCTTACTAAATCTCCTACTTTGAACTTAGAGGAGGTATAAAGATCCTCTTCAGGTCTAAGTTTTTCGGTAGATTTTATCTCTTTGTGGAAATTTTGAGTGTATGATTTTGAAACATATTCCCTTAAGAGGGAGCGCGGAATCTCTTGAAGAAATCTTGAGGGCTTGGCAAAAGTTTTACCTTCCCCTGGGAGGTAGACTAAAAGTGGGGAGATGAGAAAAAGTTGTTCTCTGGCTCGAGTGACAGCCACATAAAATAGTCTTCTTTCCTCCTCAAGCTCTTCCTCTTTCTGAAGACTGTGTGCAGAGGGAAATTTTCCCTCAATTAATGAGAGAATAAAAACGGTATGCCATTCAAGACCCTTGGCAGAATGAATGGTTGAAAGAATAAGAGTATCTTCTGCTTTACTTTGTGTATCCTCAAAATCTGTAATTTCAATGGGCTCGAGAAGAAGATCTGAAAGAAACTCATCTAAGGTAGCATATTTAGAGGATAGGGCAAAGAGGCCCTCTATGTCCTTGCTTCTTTTATAATAGTCTTCATAATAAATCCGTTGAAAAATTGGCTCATAAAATTCCCAAATTTTTTGTAGAATCTCTGAAGGAGCCTCTTGGTATGGTCTTATATCCAAATAAAGCTCTAAGAGTTTTTTTAGCTCCAGTGAGGTATAGGACACTTGGATCCTTGGAAGAGAATCCATAAGGGGATCTTTTTTTAAAGTACTAATTATCTTCTCAGCGGTGCGAGGCCCTATACCTTCCAAGAGTAGAAGAATTCTATTCCAAGAGAGAAAATCTTGAGGATTAAGTAAGATTCTTAAAAAAGCAAGAATATCTTTAATATGAGCTGCTTCCAAAAGTTTTAATCCCCCGTATTTGATAAAGGGTATTCCTCTCTTAGTAAGTTCCACCTCTAAGTCATAGGAATGATAAGCTGAACGGAAGAGCACGGCAATTTGTGAAAGCTTTAGTCCCTTATTTCTTAACTCTAAGACCTTATCCGCTATGAATTGACTGGCCTCGGTTTCATCTTTTCCTCTAAAGAGGATGGGCTTTTCTCCGGTTTTTTTTGTGCTATAAAGTGTTTTCGTATACTTAATTTTGGAATATTTAATAATTTCATTAGCTAAATCTAAAATAGGTTGAGTACTTCTATAGTTTTGTTCTAATTTGATTATTTTAGTGTTGGGAAATAAATTAGGAAATTCAAAGATATTTCTGTAATTGGCTCCTCTAAAACCATAGATGCTTTGAGAATCATCCCCCACTACCATAACATTTTGATGGACCTCTGCCATAAACTTAATAATTTCACCCTGTAAAGTGTTGGTATCCTGATACTCATCTACCATAATAAAACTAAAACGCCTTGAAACCTCTTCTCTTACTTTAGGAAACTCTCTCAAGAGAAGTAACCAATTTAAGAGGAGATCATCATAATCCATTAGTTGATGCTTTTGTTTATAGTTTTTATATTCCACGAAGAGGCGTTGAAGATCTGAAATGTGTTCTGAAAATTGTGGATACTCTGAGAGTATTATATCTTCAAGGCTTCTGACTTGATTAACCATCTTACTATGGAGAGTGGCTAAGGTTTCTTTCTTGGGAAAAAGTTTTTTTCTATCTCCTAAACCAAGACTGGTTTTAAGAAGATTAAAGAGATCTTCCATATCTCCTCTATCAAGAAGGGTAAAATTTGGGCCATAGCCAATGAGAGAACCATATTGTCTTAAGAGTA
>CALLJI010000169.1 GCA_938091475.1 uncultured Caldimicrobium sp.
TGAGGATTTTTGGCATAAAGAATTTGTCCAGTATATCCATCTAAGGCAACCCCTGCTATAGAATTGATGTTTTCATAATACTCTTGAGCTTTAATAGGTATAAAGGAAATTAGAAGAAATAGGAAGGATATAAACAAAATATAAAATTTTTTCATTTTTAATCTCCTTTTTTTCAAGATTTGAACTTATTTGGTTTAATTTACTCAATTTTAACATATAATATAGAAAAGTCAAAGGAAAAAGAGGTGAAAAAAAGGGTGATATTTAAAATTATTTAACAATAGTTGCCTATATTTTTGAATATTTTCAAAATTTATCCAAATTTAACAGTGATAGTATAATAGAGTTTCTTTTTGAAAGTATAAAAGAATGGGGCTTGGAAGTATGGTGAGCGATAGCAAAGAGGTTATTATGAATCTTCTTAAAATATTTTTATCTGTAGGGACTCGTCAAGATTTGTAGGGGCAGGGCTTGCCCCTGCCCAAAAGGTTCAAAAATTTATAGGGGCACGGCATTGCCGTGCCCAATGTGGGCAGCCGCAAGGGCTGCCTCTACGGGTTTTGGATTTCGGGGCAATTTTTGAAGTGCCCCTACCTTTTTTTTATTTCGGGCTCAGCATGCTGAGCCCCTACATTTTTTTATGTTTTTTGGGCAAGTGGTGATTTGCCTTACAATTTTTAATTTTGGGACACAGCAAGCTTTACCGCTAGAAACATTCTCAAGGGGACTTGATACTTAAAATAACAAGGTCCTTACGAACCCCTTTTTACAAACCCCTCCAGGCTTTGGGATTTGAAGATAGATTCAAAAATTGTAAAATCCGATGAACAAAATTCTCTACTAGTTCCTCTAAACTTTTTGGTTTCGTGTAAAATCCAGGCATAGCTGGAAATATAATTCCCCCAGCTGTGGTAATAGTTAGCATATTCTGAAGATGGATGTAATTCAAAGGTGTTTCTCTTACGACCAAAAGAAGAGGTTTTCTCTCTTTTAGCATCACATCGCCTGCACGGAGGAGTAAATTTCTGGCTTGGCCTGTAGCTAAACCAGCTAAGGTGCCCATACTGCAGGGTATGATAACCATACCCCAATATTCACTTGACCCACTTGCAGGAGGAGCAGAGATCTCCTCCTCCTGGTAAACTTTAAGAGCATAGTCCTTTATTATTTCCCAGGGTTTCTCTATCTCGTGTTGCCACACCATCTTTCCAGCTGAGGTAATAATTACTTCAGAGGGAACTTGCAGTTCCTTAAGTTTCTGTAAAAGAAAAAAGGCATAAATAGCTCCACTTGCTCCAGTTATCCCCACTAAGAGTGTTTTTTCCATTTCATAGCCTCACTTTTGGCTAATTTGTCTACTTTCTCATTTTCTATATGGCCACTATGAGCAGGCACTTTTATAAAGGTTACTTTGTGAAAATTTAACCATTTCTCAAGAATTTCCCAAAGGTCTCTGTTCTTGATTTCTTTCCCCTCAGAGGTTTTAAATCCCTTAGCCTTCCATTTAGGATACCATATTGAGGCACCCTTTAATACATATTCAGAATCTGTATAAACTTTTATCTTTTTAGGCTCTTTAAAATAGGCAAGTCCCTTTATCGCAGAAATAAGTTCCATCCTATTATTAGTAGTAAAGGGTTCTCCACCGCTAAGAAAAATTTCCCTTTCCCCATTCTTTATCAACACCGCATATCCTCCCGGACCTGGATTCCCAAGGGAACATCCATCTGTGTAAATCTCAATCTCCTCTGGAATGTCTTTATCTAAAGCCTTTTTTTTCACACTTCCAATCCCCTTTTCTTCTCTTAATTAGATTAACCTTAAAAACTTTTTTCAAGAAGTCGTAAGCGATTACTAAATCTGAAGCCCTTTAAGGGATACTCTAAATAACAGCTAAATAATCTTCCCTGTACAAGCACCCAGTGAGATTGCCCAAAACCTTCTGGAAAAAGGAGCATCTTTAGAGCAGCTTTATCCCTTGGAGAATCTTCAGAAATTTCCATAAAAACTTGGTCTATACCAAGAGAGGCAAGATATGGGCCCTGTTGTGTAAATCCCAGATTTAAGAACCCATATCGCTCTCCAAGCTCCTTTAAATAGGTAAAATCTATATGATAAGTAATATCTATATGCCCAGGTTTGAAATAGGGATTATGAACAACTTGGTGTTTGTGATAGCAAAGTAGGGTTCCAGCCTTTCTTTGAGGATGATAGAGATCTTGCCGAGGATATCCATAATCAATCACCAAGAGAAGCCCTTTTTTCATTTTTAAAGCCAAATAAAGATAGATTTCCTCTGCTTTAAGGCATACCTCTGCGCGATAACCTTCCTCCCAGTGAGGAAAAAAAGGGTAGACTCTTTTTAATATTCCAGGTTCCGTAATCCTCTCTAAAATTTCCATTACTTCATTCTCTTTAAAAATAAGCCAAATCTCATAGAGTTCTCCCTCTCTCTTTTCCAGAAGATGCACAGGGAGGGCATCAAAGAGTTCATTGCATATAAAAATACCTTCAAAAGAGGGTAGATCCCCCAGGGTTTCAAACCATTTTACTTGTGAGTAGAAGGACTGAAGTACCTCCTCCTGTATAGCCCTTAGAGCTGGAAAGGGCTCTATAATGTAATACGGAAAAGAGTAGCCCTTTTTTTCTAAATACTCCAAGATATCCAAGGCTAAATATCCAGCTCCTGCACCTGCTTCTACAATTACAAACTTTGAGGGTTTACCCAAAAGCTCATAAACCTCAAGCAC
>CALLJI010000170.1 GCA_938091475.1 uncultured Caldimicrobium sp.
GACTCTATAGTTTTATAAGAAAGAGCCCTAAAGTTCTGATAGCCTGTTAGGGCTAACTCTGGAAAAATGATCATCTCACTCTGAGCTAACTTGATAAAATTTATTATCTTTTCTAAATTTTTCTCTAAAGCTGGGGTTATATCCATTTGAACAAAGCCTAAGTTTATGTCTCTCCCCATAGTTTCTCTCCTTTTACTTCCTTAAGTTCTGACAGAGACTTTTATATGGACAGTGTTTACAATTCTCAGCTTCATCAATAATATAAAAAACCTGGCTTTCTAAGATATGCGTAATAATCCAATGCAGGAGCCCTTCAAATTTATCTTTAAGGTATTTTTCAACTTCTAACCTCATCTTGGGTGACTTTTTTCTGAGCAACATCCTCTCAGGCTCTTCAAGATTTGCCGGCGTAAGAAAGCCTGTATCCAATGAATAGAAATCTTCTTTGACAAGATATTCTGAAGCATTTTTCAAAAAAAGAAAGAGATAAAAGAGAAGTTGAAAATTTGATAGGTCACTCCCAAATAAACTACGCACCTGTAGAAAATCCTCTTTGTTAAAGGTTGAAGGAGGCTTTTGCTTAATAAGAGCCACTACACTATTGGGATAAGGTTTTTTGTAAGGGTTCGTCTTGAAATCAAAAAGAATGTATTTTATTAAATCATTTTCTTTTCTTTTTACAATGAAGTCTATTCTTCCATAAAGGGAGAGAGTTTGATCAGCATAAAAGGTTTTGTATCTAAGCTCCCTTTCAAGACCCATTATTTGAGTATAACTCAACTGGCCTTTCTCTTCCAATTTAGCTAAATATTCCAAATATCTTTTTATACAAGCCTTAGCAAGCTTTTTTGTCAACCAAAGACTTAAGGGATCTAAGCTTCTATCTAAGTTCTCCTTACTCCAAATTTTTTCAAAAACTTCCTCCCACTCTCTTTGAAAAGGAATCTCTCTAAAAGAGAGGGTCTTTCCTAAATATTGCCCGAAAAAGGTTTCAAAATAATTATGTAGAAAATTTCCTATATCTTTCTCCTTTAGAGAACTCTCTTCTAAAGGTTTTAAACCTAAGAGATACTGAAAATAAAATTTGACTGGACATAAGAGATAGGTTTCAAAAAAGCTTCTGCTTAATTCCCTTTGGTTTAGAAGAGCTTGAATCGTTTCTTGATCCTCCCTCCTCTTTGGGATCTCCCTTTTGGGTGGATTTATTATGAGAGGCATTTTAAAGGCTTCATCCTGGATAATACATTCCCCTCTTTCTGCTTGCCATTTAAGCTTTAAAATATACCGAGAAGGTTCCTTAACCAAATCACCCTTTCCCTCTGGGGTTGAAATATAAAGGAGATTGATTTCTCTGCCAGACTTAATAAGACAATCAAAGTAGTAATCCCAGAGTTCATTTTTAAATATAGGAAGCCCCAAATATCTTTTAATTTCATCTGTTAATAAGGGATTTATTTCTGGAGACGGAGGAAGACTCCCTTCATTTACATCAAAGACGAGGATTCGATCAAAGTAGAGTAAACGACTCTCAAGGAAACCCATAATTTGAAGCCCTGCTAAGGGCTCACCAAAAAGAGACAATTCTCCAGCACCAAGTAAAATCTCAAGAAGGGTTAAATAAAAGTTCTCCTTATCCTCTATTGGAAGCCCCTCCCATAGAGTTGAAAAATCAAGGAGTTCAAAAATACTTCCTTCAATATAGGCTAAATACTGTTTGTTTAAAAATTCTTCTAAGGAATTAACGCTTTCAAAGTAAGGTTTGGCAAGTTCTAAAAGGTGGGTTAAAGCTTCCTTTACATCCCTTGCACTTTTCAAACTTTCAAAATTTTTGAAAAAGAGTTTAACCAGTTTCTCAAAAAGTTCTCTATAGGAGGAGTCTAAGTTCTCGGCAAATTCATCCAAATTTATTTGGTGCAACTTCAATTTTTCTAAATTCTTATTTATATTTTTTAACATTCCCTCAAAGTGCTCATCCCTCCTCAGAAGCCCTCTAAGAAAAGGCAAATTAAAAATCTTTCTAACACTCTCCGAAAGATATAAGCCCTTTCCCGTTTTTTCTCTTTGAGCCTTGAGTATTAACTGAAAAAATTGCCAGAGACCTAAAAATTTTGAGGGAAAGGGAAGCGTAATATTCGCCTCTATATCTAACTTTTCTAAATATTGAGAAAGAGGAAGAAGCATAATAGGAAGAGGCAAAATGCAAGCTGTTTTATCATATTCTTTAATAGGTAATTGGATTAGTTCTAAAGCTTTCGAAACCTCACTTTCTGGATCAGGGAAAGAAAAAAGTTTAATCTCAACGGAGGGGTCCTTTATTTCCCAATAATTTTTGGGTAGAATCTTTGTTTCTAAATTTAGGGAATAAAGCGTTTTTTGAATTATAGGATGTGGCGGATCCTCGTCGGAAAAAAAGAAATAAGTGGGAAGATGGATTTTTGTCAAGATCTTACTTAGGGTTTGAAGAATCTCCTTTTCAGTGGTTCTCAAAGCTGCAAATCCAGCCAAGACTAACCCATTCATAAATTGAGACACAGGTTGAGAGATCAAATCCTCCTTCTCTATAAGAAGGTCCCTAATCTCTGAAAGCAGAAGAGAGGGGAAGAGAATTTGCTCTTTTTCCAAGAGGGCTTTAAATCTCTTATAAGTTTCTGAGAGTTCTTCAAAAAGGGCTTGAGCTATTTCAGGTAAGGTGTTCGGTGGATACAATAAATTGGTGGGAATTTTTCCTTCGCGCTCAAACTCATCAAAAACTTCTAAAAACTTATAACTTAAAAAAATTAATGTTTTAGGATCCTCAAAGAACTTTTCTTTGTTTAAAATTTTAATAAAAAAGAGAGGTCTTGCCTCCTCTGGTAAAAGCTTTTTTGGCAGAGAAGTTAATTCTAAATAAAGATGGAGTAGAAATTCTTCCCAGGATAAGATTTTGGGTAAAAAAATGGAACTGGGTTTAAGTTTTTCAATTAAATAATTTTTAAAAAAGTAAGCGGACCTTTGGGTAGGAAAGATAACATAGAGCTTAGAAATTTCGGGCAAAGTAAAAGAAAATTCTGAAAGGAGATAATTAACCAGGGTTTTTAAAAAGTGTGAGCTGGGTGGGATGAGAAAACTCTTTTGTATCATATTTAAAATCAAAGCCTCCTGACTCAACAATCATCTCAAAATCAAAGGGTACAAAGGTTAATAAATAAAATCTTTTTTTCTTGTTGGGATAGAGTTTATCCAAAAAACTTTTATAGAAGATTATTTGCTCTTCCTTAAAATCCTTTCTTCTAAGTTTAAATTCCCACAAAAGGACCTCTCTTTCTTTAAAGGCTAATAAATCTGGGCGTAAAAGCTGATTTTCTGGTCCAGAAAAAACTTCTATTTCACGAAAAATGGCTGTGCAATCCTTGAGAATTTTAGCGAATTCTCCCCAACGGGGAATAGAAAAAACCTCGAATAAAATCTTTAAAGCCTCGGTTTTTAAGTCTTCTCTTGCTTGAAAGGGATGGGTATAGAGAAAAAGGGCTTTTTCTATGAGTAAGTTAAGCTCCTCTGAAGAGGGCTCAAAATTTCTTTTTACACAGAGGGTGCCCAAAATAAAGTGTAAGATCTCTCCCAACTGTAAATGGAAGGCCTTTTCTTGAAGGGAATTTAAAAAAGAAATGTTTTGATAAAACTTAAAGGGCACATTTCTTAAATTAGCATAGAATTAAGGAGTTGTCAAAAAGGGGGAG
>CALLJI010000171.1 GCA_938091475.1 uncultured Caldimicrobium sp.
TTTTAGCTTAATCTAAGATTAACAGCTTGGGGGATCGTCTAATTGGCAGGACAGTGGACTCTGGATCCACGAGTGGAGGTTCGAGTCCTCCTCCCCCAGCAGAAATCTTAATTGTTGATATGCATAAAGCTACCCTCTGCTCCCATCTTAAACTTATCTCTCCCATCTTTTTATTTGTTCTTTTCATTTTACTTTTTTGGGGAGGCCTCTTTATGACCAAAGATCTATACGCTGAAAAACTTTTAATTGAAAGAGTTATGGAGAAGGATCTACCCTCTGGTCTAAAAGTATTATTAGTGCCTTATACCAGGGAAAATATTGTAGCTGTGTATCTCTGTGTAAAAGTGGGAAGCAAGTATGAATGGGAAGAGGTGGCTGGCATCACCCATTTGATTGAACATATGATTTTTAAAGGCGGTGAAGGACAGAGGCCAGGAGAAGTAGCTGGCAAGGTTGAAGAAAAAGGAGGCTATATTAATGCCTTTACCTCTTATGATATAACTTGCTATTATGTGGTTGGTCCAACGGAAGTTCTGGAAACAGCCTTTGAGGTTCTATCTCAGGCTGTGTTTCGCCCCTATTTTGATCCCATTGAGCTTGAAAGGGAAAAGGAAGTTGTGGTAGAAGAAATGAAAATGCGCTTAGATAATCCTATGATTGTTCTCTTTGAGGAACTTATGAAAACTTCTTACCTAAATTACCCCTATAGAAGGCCTATTATCGGATATGAAAACACGGTGCGCTCATTAAAAAGAGAAGACCTTTTCTATTTTATAGATCATTTTTACACTCCAAGGAATATGCTCTTAGTAGTCTCTGGAAATTGGGATCAAAAATTATTAGATACCCTCTTAGAGAAGTATTTTTCCAATCTTCCAAAACGAGAGTTAAAGATCCTTTCCTTTCCCAAAGAGCCTTATGTCTCCAAACCAACTTTACGATGGATAGAGAGACCGATTAAAGAAGGTTATTTTGCCCTCTCCTTCCCAGCCCCCTCTATTAAGGAAGAGGAAGCCCCTCTTATGGATTTATTAGCTGAAGTTTTAGGGGGAGGAGAAGCCTCTCGCCTCTATCTCAAACTCAAGAGAGAACTTGGTTTAGTTAAGAGTCTCTCAATATCAGCATATACCCCGGATGGACCAGGGCTCTTTGAAGTTTATGGCGTAGCAGATCCAAAGAATTTTAAAAATCTTTTAAAGGAAATTCTCCATCTCTTAGAAGATTTTAAAAAATTTGGTCCCAGAGAGGAAGAATTAGAAAGGGCTAAAAATCGGGTTCTTGCCTCCTTTATTTATTCTCAAGAGACCGCAGAAGGGCTAGCAAGAAGTGTAGCGAGCTTTCAATTAAACAGAAACTCCTATAAGGATCTGCTCTGGTATATAAAAGAAATTGAAAAAGCAACCCCTAAGGACTTACAAAGGTTAGCTCAAAAATGGTTAAAGGAAGAGAAATTAGTGGCAGTTTTTCTCTCTGAAAAAGCTCTCTTTGGAGAGGAGGTTTGGTCTGAAATCAAACCCAAAGAAAAGAAATCCTTCAAGGATGTTGAAAAAATTACTCTAAAAAATGGACTTAAGGTTATTCTTTTGCCAAGAAGAGATCTACCCACCGTTGGAATTGCCCTTGCCTTTCCAGGTGGCCTAAGGTTTGAAAGAGAGGAGACAAACGGACTCTTTCAAGCCCTTTCGCTCCTCTGGACAAGGGGCACAAAAAACTTCTCAACAGAAGAGCTCTCGGAAAAAATAGAGCGTTTAGGCGCAATCATTAAGGGTTTTTCTGGCAGAAATACCTTTGGACTTAAGGCACTCACCCTTTCTCAACACTTGTATACCCTCCTTGACCTCTTTATAGAAATCCTTCTAAATCCAACCTTTAAAGATGAGGAGATTGAAAAGGCACGTCCAGAGCTTCTATCACTCCTTTATCAACAGGAAGATCAACCCTTTTCATTAGCTCTAAAGGAATTTATGAAAGCTCTTTATCCAAACCATCCCTATGGATTAAATCCTGCCGGATCTAAGGAATTTTATCTTAAATTTAATAGTGAGACTTTGAGAGAAGCCTATAAGAGCTATGTTCAGCCCAAAAGGGGGGTTTTAGTAATTACGGGAAATTTTGAAAGTAAGGACATCAAAACCTATATAGAGAAAAATTTTGGCACCTGGAAAGGAGAGGATGTACCCTCACCTATAGAAAATGACCCAAGTGCAACTACAGAACCCTTAAGACGAGTTTCAAAGGATAGTTTTCAAACTCAAATTCTACTTGGTTTTAAGGGGCCTGGGCTTCTCTCAGAAAAAAGGGCTATTTTAGAAGTTTTAAATAGTGCGCTTTCTGGTCAAGATGGACCACTCTTCAGAATTTTAAGAGATGAGCGTTCTTTAGCCTATGCTGTAACTTCCTTCCTTGTGCTCTATCCTAAGAGCTCAGCTCTTATCTTTTATTTAGGGTGTGCACCGGAAAAGGAAAAGGAGGCTATAAAAGGCTTTTTTGAAGTCCTCTCTATTTTAAAGAGGGATGGCTTTAGTGAAAGAGATTTAGAGAGAGCCAAAAATAGACTCTTAGGTAGATATAAGATGTCTCTACAAAGCAACTTATCCAAGGCTGAGGATATGGCTATAAACGAAGTCTTAGGCTTAGGATGGGATTTTTCTGATAAATATGAAGAGCAAATTAAAAACATAACTTTAACTTCTCTCAAAGAAGCCATAGAAGAATTTTTAGAAGAAAATAAAGCCTTTCTCTTTATATTAGGAAAGGAGAATTAACCCTCTGGAACTGATAAGTAAATCCGCAGAAGAAACTAAAGCCTTTGGAAAGATTCTGGCTAAATATCTAAAACCTGGAGATTTGCTTCTTTTTTATGGGGATTTAGGTGCGGGCAAAACTACCTTTATTCAAGGCATCTGTGAGGGTTTGGAAGTAAATCCAGACCTCTATATTACAAGCCCTACCTTTACCCTTTTAAACTTTTATGAAGGAAAATATCCTATTTTACATATAGATCTTTATAGAATTTCCCAAGAGGCTTTAGAAGACCTCTCCATCTCTGAATACTTTTCCACTCATATTGTGCTTATAGAATGGGCAGATAAGCTAAGTGAACCACCTCTTCCAGACTATTTAGAAATAACATTGCAATACATAGATGAAAGGGGGCGTAAAATCATCTTAACTGGTTACGGAGAATGGTCACAGCTCCTAAAAGCACTGGAAAGGGATGAAGAATGGCATAAATAGGAATTCTCTCTAAAAGAGGATTTAATTTCTCAGCAAAATAAAATTTTTTCAGAAAATTCTCCCTTATTTCTTTTTCTTCAAAGAAATTAAGAAGTGCCTGTACTACACCACCTGCTAAATAAATTCCACCAAAAGGCTGAAGCATCACGGCTAACTCATAACATTTTCTCCCCAATAATCCAAAAAAATTTTTAATCACATATAATTCTTTTTCTTCTCCCCTTTTGGCTCTCTCTGTAATTTGAGGTGCAGAAATTCTCTCACTAAAGTAACTTTCATAGAGGTTTTCTAAACCTCTTCCAGAAAGAACTTCCTCCCATACCGGAATTCTGTTTTGCTTTCGTAATAATTCAATAATTAATCTTTCTTCGTCCTCCAATAAGGAGAGAGGTGTGTGTCCTCCTTCTGAAGGTAATATTTTAAGTGGTGTCCTTGAAATTAAACAAGATACACCCAGCCCAGTTCCAACGGCTAAAAAAGCTTTGGGATAGGCTTTTTTAATTTTTGCTTCTTTTATATTTTTTATATCCTTTTCCTCTAAAAGATAAATAGATCCAGCAAGGAAATAAAGATCATTTTTTAAAA
>CALLJI010000172.1 GCA_938091475.1 uncultured Caldimicrobium sp.
TAGTGGCAGGGCTCGCCCCTGCCCAGAGGTTCAAATTGTAGGGGCGATTCACGAATCGCCCCCAAATTTGTAGTGGCACGGTATTGCCGTGCCCAGGAAGATTTTAAAACCGCATTTGGGCAGCCGCAAGGGCTGCCCCTACAATTTTTGGAATTTCTGGGGAATTCTTGAATTGCCCCTACCAATTTAAACCTTTAAACCGTTTTGGGCTCAGCATGCTGAGCCCCTACAGATCTTTTTTTCTATAAATCCCCAAAAATTCAAACTCGTAGGGGCTCCGCATCGCCGTGCCCAATGTGGGCAACCGCAAGGGTTGCCATCACAGGGTTATCAATTTAAATCATTTCCTTTTCTTTTAACTCTGGAATTTGCCCTTTGTGTAAAATTTTTAAAAGGGGAGAAGCTATAAAAATAGAGCTATAGGTTCCAATAAGAAAGCCCAGGGTTAAGGCTAAAGCAAAATCTCTAATCACCATCCCCCCAAATAATAACAAAGCAAGAGATCCAAAGAGAGTAGTTAAAGTAGTTATAATTGTCCTTGAAAAGACCTCATTTAAACTTCGGTTAATTAGGGTATCAAAATCTTTCAATTTCTCTTCCCTCAAGATCACTTCCCTAATTCTATCAAAAATGACTACTGTGTCTGTAAGAGAATAGCCAGCTATTGTGAGCAAAGCAGTGATAAAAAGAAGATTTATTTCCAACCCAAACAGATAAAAGATAGCAAAAAGTACAATGACATCATGGAATGTAGTTAGCCCTGCTGCTAAGGCAAAATAGAAATTAAACCTAAAGGTAAGATAAAGGGTGATACCAATAAGTGCTCCCAAAATAGCAATAATAGCCTTATTTTTTAGTTCTTTACTTATCACCCCACCTATCTCCTCTTTGGCTAAGACTTGGAATTTTTCTTGAGGAAACTTCTGAGCTAAAGCCTGCAGTATTTTATTTACCTCCTCGGTAAGAGACTCTTTATCACTTTTAAACTTCAAGAGTAAAAGCTTTTCTCCCTTTACATCCTGAAGGGTAAACTCAGAAAAACCAGCTTCCTTTAGGGCATCCCTTACCTTATCTAAAGGAGGTAAGGCTTCACTTTTTAGATAAAGGATAGTGCCCCCAGTAAAATCAATGCCTAAATTTGCTTTTCCAAAGAGCGTTAAAACAAAGCTTAACACTCCTACAATAACCAAAAGAGAAGATATATAGGCAAAGACTTTCTTGTACCTCATAAAATTAAAATTAGGCCCATCTAAAATAGAGAGAAATGAAAGCTTTATGTCTTTTCCTTTCTCATAGAAGACTTCATAGAAAATTTTGGTTATGTAAATAGCAGTAAATAGATTGACTAAAATAGAGAGGGAGAGGGTAACTGCAAATCCTCTAATAGGTCCAGTTCCAAAGAGAAAGAGAATTAAAGCTGTAATAAGCACAGTGATATGGGCATCAAAGATGGTCCAAAAGGCTTTAGAATAACCTGTAAAAATAGAAGAATAGGAGGATCTTCCAATGCGAAGCTCATCTCTAATCCTTTCAAAAATTAGCACATTTGAATCAATACCCATACCAATACTCAAAATAATTCCAGCAATACCGGGTAGGGTGAGGGTGGCCTGAAAAGCAGAGAGTAAAGAAAGTAGGTAGTATATATTTAACATAAGGGCTAAGACCGCAATAGCCCCTGACCCTTTGTAATAGAGAATAGCAAATATGATAACTACTACAGCACCAATTATGCCTGCTTTAATACCTTTTTCAATGGAGTCTCTGCCCAAGGATGGACCAATAGTTATGTTTTGAAGTATCTTTACAGGGGCAGGTAAAGCACCGGCTCTAAGTACTAAAGCCAAATCTTGAGCTTCCTCCATAGAAAAAGATCCCGTTATCTGCGCTTCTCCACCTGCAATTTTTTCCCTGATAACCGGGGCTGACCTAACTACCTCGTCTAACACTATAGCCAACTTTTTTCCCACATTAGCTGAGGTAATAGCCTCAAAAATCTTTGCCCCTCTATCATTAAATTGAACCCATACATAGGGCTCATTAAAAGTTGGATCAATGCGAACTTGAGCATTTTTTATGTATTCCCCTGTAAGTAGGGTTTCTTTTTTAAGTAAAAGAGGAAGCTTGATAGGTCTACCAGATTCTCTATCTTTGACTACTTCAAAATAAAACTCTGTTTCAGGTGGTAAATATGGTTTAAGTTGAGCTCTCCATTCCTCCAGGTTATTAGGATCTTTGATTCTTCCCTCCTTCATTAATAGAGTTAAAAGATGATTTAAATCAAATCGTTTCATAGCTTCTTCATCTACAAGTTTGAATTCAAGTTGTGCTGTCTGCCCAATGACCCTCATCGCTCTCTCTGGATCTTTTACTCCAGGTAATTGAATGACTACTTTGTCTTTTCCTTGCTTGGTTATAATAGGCTCAGCTACTCCAAATTGGTCAATTCTATTTCTTAAAACTTCAAGAAGTTGATTCACCAAATTTTCTTCTACAAACTTTATTCTCTCCTCTGCAAGACCAATTACCAGAACACCTTTATTATCCTCCCTCTTTTCACTCACCAGAGATAATTCTTTAAAATTAGGCAAAACCTCCCTTTTAAAAATTTGGGCAAACTCAAAATTTGCAAATTTTAAAAGAGCTGTTAGCCCTTTCAGCTCCTTCTCAAAAATTAAACCCCTTCTCTCTAATTCTCGGCTCAAATCAAAGAGATAATTCTCAAATTGATTCTGAAGAGCCTTATCCAAATCTGGTTTTAAAACTAAATGGACACCACCTTTGAGATCTAATCCAAGCTTAAGTTGCCCCCGATGGATATACTTTAAAAACCAGCCTGGCAAATCTGGCACAAAAGTAGGCAAAAGCAAGATGCCAGCCAAAAAAGTTAAAAAAATCACAAAAAGTATCTTTAATTTAAGTCTGAAAATCATATCCAGTCCCCTTTAATTACACCCCAAAAGATTTTTAAAAACCTCTAGATTCTCTTGCATTAATTGAAGAAATGATCCTGGAACCTCATAATCTCCTGACCAAACTTCATAGACCTGAAAACCCTCTCTGATAAAAATGTCTTTATACTTTGCAAATTCTCTTTCAGCAAGAAGAATTTTGTTTATACCTTTTTTCTTGGCCTCAGTGAGAATGGTTTTAAGGGTCCTTGTGGAGATTTCTCCATGATGGTGACCTCTTATGAGCGAATTTTCTTTAATACCCGTGTTTACAAAAAGATAATAGAAAACTCTATGCCCAATACTATAAAATTCTCTTTCTCTGCACTGTGTTAAATTCTTATACTCGCCTTGCAATTCTCTTAATTTTTTAAGAAAATCTTCAGCCCTTTCTTTACCTTTCTCATAGTAGGGCTTCTCTTTTACCTTGGGATGGTTTAGAAAGTTTTTTATAAGTCTTTCTACTCTTGGAAAATCAAACCATAGATGGGGATCTGGCAATTTTTCTGAAGGCTCAGCTAAGCTAAAAACTTTTTCCTTGGGAAGAAACTGATAGACCTTCTTTGCCCAAGGCTCAGAACCAACTAAAATCACAAACTCAGCTTTCCTGATGGAGTCCCAATCCTTAGGTGAGGGTTCTACAAAGTGAAATTCTCCTTTAGGAGGTGCAAGATAGTACAATTTTTCTTCTACAAAGAGTTCTCTCCAGATTTTAGCAAGAGGATAAGAGGAGACTACCCAGGTATCAGCCAAAATTACCTTAGGTAAAAAAAAGAGAAAAAAAAGAATTAAGCTAAGGAGTTTAAACCTCATATTTGAACCCCCATTTACATAATTTAAAGATTTCAGTTTCTATCAAATTTTACTAAAGATCTAAGCAAATACAAGGCAACTTTTGAGAGTTTGAGGTTTTAAAACCTTTTGTGATAAAGGGCAAGCCCAGCCCTTACAAATTTAAGGCAATTCGTGAATTGCCCCTACAGGTAAGATCTTTGGGCACGGCGGTG
>CALLJI010000173.1 GCA_938091475.1 uncultured Caldimicrobium sp.
GAAGCCATAGAAAAATCAAGATGTGTAAAAATGACTACAGCCTTTACCTTTGGAAACATTGAAATTGCTCACAAAGATAAAGCTGAAAAGATTAGAATAGATGGTGTACTTACTAATTATTTAATAGCTAATAATTGGAATCTTCTGAAAGGGAGATTTTTTACAGAGGAAGATATAAGGAATTTGAATAAAGTGGCTGTGATGGGCTATGAGGTAGCCAAGAGATGGGGTGGTGACAACATACTTGGTCAAAAAATTAGAATTCAGGGGCAATATTATACGGTAATAGGTATCCTTGAAAAAAAGGGAAGTATTGGGCATTTTCCTTTAGATGAGCGTGTCTTTGTCCCCCTAACCACAGCACAAAGAAGAATTTTTAACCAAGATTATATCAGAGGAATTAAAGTCATTCTCTACGAAAATTCTAATTTAGAAAACTGTGCTCAACAAATTAGAAAAATTCTAAGGAAGAGGCATAAACTCCATGGAATTGCTCCAGATGATTTTCGCATCATTACTCCAGACTTAGTGGTTGCAAGACATACCGCTACTGCCAAAACTCTTAGTACCTTTTTATTAGCTATAGCTATCATAAGTCTTATTATTAGTGGTGTAATAATTATGAATTTAATGATGGCAAGTGTAGAGGAAAAAGCTGGAATTATTGCCCTAAGAATTGCTGTAGGTGCCTCCTCGAGAGATATCATAAAACACTATCTTATTATGGCACTCCTTATTGCCTTTATTAGCGGAGTCATTGGTTGGATTTTAAGCCTTCTTTTAATGGCTTTGCTTTCCCTTTTAACTTCCCTTAAACCCCTTTTTTCTTGGGGAACTTTCCTCTTAAGTTTGCTTTTTTCTACTATAACTTGCATTGTTTTTAGCATCTTCCCAGCCTACAGAGCCACCAAAATAGATCCAGCCATCTTGCTGAAAAGTTTGTAAAAGATTATTCTGAAAGAAGGCCACAATATTGGGGCAAGGCAAGCCAAATTAGTTTCTTGTAAGGGCGATTCACAAATCGCCCCAAAATTTGTAGGGGCACGGCATCGCCGTGCCCAGAGGGTTTTATCTGTAAGGGCTGGGCTTGCCCCAGCCCTTTTATTGTGGGCAGCCGCAAGGACTGTCCCTATAGGTTTTGAATTCTTTAGGGCACAGCAAAACGAGCTCCTACCATTATAATTTTACTATAAATCTCAGAATTATACAATGTAGAAGTGGAAAGATATTCTAATTCTTCTTTAGATAAAAAAACACTGTGTTCTACATCACTTATGCTTGTGAACTGTTCTCTTTACTTATAGGAATTTTCTTGCTTTTCGTGGTCTATTTTTATGCCTTTATTAACTAACCAGTTGAGAAATTGATGTAATCTTGCCTTTGGTAGATTATTAAGCCTATAAAAAGAAGCGCGTAGTGAGGGTATTGGTAAATCTGTAAAAGTCTCTTTTGCTATGAGGCGAAGTTTTCTATAGCTTAATTTTTGTGAGACCTTTAAAATTAATAAAAAAAGAATTAGCTCTTCTGGGTATTTGCTTGGTCTTCCCCTCTTTTGTTTTTCTGGTGGATTTTCACTGTAGAATTGTTTGACAAGTGTGTAAAGTTCCTCTGGTTTGATGGCACTTAAGTTTTTCTGGTCCATCATTTTAAGCTATTATATCATAATTTGAAAATGTTGCAAACTTACTTTTCAAATATCGTATCAATATTTTAAGTGGAACACAAGGAGTGCAGTATGTTTAACCTCAATGGTTTTGTTTAGAATGGATTTGCAAGCTATGCCCTCTTTTGTTTGTATCGTAGCAATTCAAGAATTGTCCCCAAAATCGTGGGGGCAGGGCTTGCCCCTGCCCAATATCTTGTAGGGGCACGGCATCGCCGTGCCCACAATCGGGCAGCCGCAAGGGCTGCCCCTACCAAATTATTTTCGCAGGCTAAAGCCTGCGGCTACCAATTATTTTTTGGTAGGAGCGATTCACGAATCGCCCCAATTTTATTTGGGCAAATCGTGATTTGCCTCTACACACCTTGGCCCCTTCACACATTGACAACCAAAAGAAAAGTCCTAATATAAAAAATAATAGGAGGGAGGGAGAGATGGATGAGGTAAAAAAGGATGAGCTAAGGAGAGAAATTCCACCTGAGATAGTAGATAGGGTTAAAAAACTCAGAGAAGAGATAGAGTATCACAACTATCGTTATTATGTTCTTGATTCACCCGTTATTTCTGATGCAGAATATGATGCCTTAATGAGAGAATTAAAAGAGCTTGAAGCCAAATATCCCGAATTAATTACGCCTGATTCTCCTACTCAAAGAGTTGGATTCAAACCAGCTGAAGGTTTTAAGGAAGTCCCTCATCAAGAACCTATGCTTTCCTTGGATGATGCGATGAATGAAGAGGAAGTTAGAGAGTTTGATAAGAGAATAAAGAGATTTCTAAATCTTCCTGAGGATATGCCTATTGAATACACTGTTGAACCAAAGATTGATGGGGTTGCTGTAGAATTAGTCTTTGAGAATAGTTTGCTTACAGTGGCTTCAACTCGTGGGGATGGTTATGTAGGGGAAGATATCACTAATAACATCAAAACGATTAAAACCATACCTCTAAGGCTAAGGAAGTTTGATGAAAATACTCCGGATATTCCTATGCGCATTGATGTGAGGGGGGAGGTTTATCTCAATAAAGATGAATTTAAAAGGATAAATGAAGAAAGGATTGCTAAAAAGGAAATTCCCTTTGCTAATCCCAGAAATGCAGCAGCTGGTTCACTTCGTCAGCTTGACCCTCAAATTACTGCTAAGAGAAGATTAGATATTTTTTGCTATGGCATAGGCTATGTTGAGGGTTATAGCTTTGGCACACAGTGGGAGATCCTCCAAACATTACCTAAATGGGGTCTTAAAGTAAATCCTTTAGTAAAACTCGTTTCAAATATTGAAGAAGCTATTTCTTATCACCACCAAATAGAGGCTTTACGGGATTCTCTACCCTATGAAATTGATGGTGTAGTCATCAAAGTAAATGATTTATCTCTTTGGGAAAAATTAGGCACAAAGGCAAGGTCTCCCAGATATGCCATTGCCTATAAATTTTTGCCAACCCAGACCACCACCCTTCTTAAAGATGTAGTCTTCCAAGTGGGGCGAACCGGAGCAGTCACTCCTGTTGCTATATTAGAGCCTGTTAAGATCGGCGGTGTCGTAGTGGAAAGAGCTACCCTTCATAATGAAGATTTTATTAAAAACTTAGATATAAAAATAGGTGATTATGTCTTAGTGCAAAGGGCAGGGGATGTAATTCCAGAGATTGTGATGCCTATTAAAGAGAGAAGAACCGGACAGGAAAAAGAAATCTTCTTTCCCAGGCATTGCCCCATCTGTGGCACTTCCCTTGTTAAAAAACCCGGGGAAGCTATTTGGAGATGTCCTAATAAGGGCTGTTATGCCCAGGGTGTAAGGCGTCTTTTACATTTTGCCAGTCGAAATGCGATGAATATAGAAGGTCTTGGTGATAAGGTAGCAAAAGAGCTCATTGACAAGGAACTTGTTCAGGACCCATCAGATCTTTATTTTCTTAAGGTAGAAGATTTTATGAAGCTCTCAGGTTTTGCTTATAAAAAGGCTAAAAATCTTTGGCAGGCTATTCAAAAAAGTAAAAAAACAACCCTTGGCAAATTTATCTATGCTCTAGGTATTCGACATGTGGGAGAAGCTATGGCTCAAATCTTAGCAGAAAAGTTTAAATCCTTAGAAAAACTAAAAGGTGCAACTATGGCAGATTTAATCTCTATACCAGGGGTTGGAGAAGAGGTAGCACGTTCTATCGTGGAGTTCTTTAAAGATAAAGAGAATGAAAGAATGATTGAAAGATTACTCTCAGCGGGAATAACCTTTGTAGAAAAGGAAGAGGAAGAATTACCTAAGATCTTAGAGGGTTTAAGCTTTGTTTTTACGGGGGCATTGGATAATTTTACTCGTGAGGAAGCTAAGGCGTTAGTTCTCAAATTAGGTGGAAAAGTTTCCGATACCGTAACACGCAATGTTTCATACATAGTGGTAGGAAAAGAGCCCGGGTCTAAATATCAAAAGGCTCTTGCCTATGGAGTAAAAACTCTCTCGGAAGCAGAATTTTTAGAGCTTTTAAAGGAAAAGGGAATTACTCTGGAAAAAATAAAATCCATAAAAGGAGAAAAACAAGAGTTTAGTGGGCCTCTCTTTCAAAAATAACTTTTCTTATCTCCTCCATACTTTCTTTAGCCACAGCCCTTGCCTTTTTATTCCCCTCTTCTATAATTTCCCACCAAGTGTCTTTGCTTTCCATTTTCTTTCTCTTTTCCCAAAAAGGAGTTAAATATGAAATCACTTTCTCTGCAAGCTCTTTTTTGCAATCTCTACACCCTAATTTAGCAGACTTACAGTCTTCTATTACCCTTTCTTTTTCTTCTGGACTATAAAAGAGCCTGATTAAATCAAAGGCCACACAGCGATTCTCCGGATCTCCAGGATCACTTTTTCTGGGACGTAGAGTATCTGTCACATAGGATAAAATTTTTTGGCGAACTACCTCCGGTGTATCCTTTAAATATATGGCATTACCATAGGACTTACTCATCTTTCTGCCATCTATACCCGGAATTTTTGGAACCTCAGAAAGAAGGGCTTCAGGTTCCGGGAAAATTTCGGATTTGTATAGATAGTTAAACCTTCTTGCTATCTCTCGAGTCAATTCTAAGTGGGGGACTTGATCTAAACCCACAGGCACTTTTTGAGCTTTGTAGATAAGAATATCTGCTGCCTGAAGAACTGGATAGCCCAAAAAGCCATAAGTTGCCAAATCTTTATTTTCCAAATTTTGAATTATGTCTTTATAAGTAGGATTCCTCTCAAGCCATGGCACAGGGGTTATCATACCAAGTAAAAGATAGAGCTCGGCATGTTCCTTTATTTCTGACTGAATGAAAATCACTGCTTCCTCTGGATTAAGTCCAACGGAGAGCCAATCCAGTAAAATTTCCCTCGTGTAATTTCTTATATTCTTTGGATCCTCATATTCCGTAGTAAGGGCATGCCAATCCGCTATAAAATAAAAACATTCGTATTCTCTTTGAAGCTTAATCCAGTTTTTTAAAACTCCCTCTAAATGCCCCAAATGAAGGGATCCTGTTGGTCGCATACCACTGACAATACGCGCTTTCTTCATAGAAGTCTCCCCTAATTTTCAACTCAGAAACGATTTAGACCTCTCCCTCTTCCTTTTTAACCTGGGTAGCTCTACCACATCCACCTCTTCTTTCCTCGTTACCCTCACCCGGAGGTGTAGGAAAATGTCAGGTAGGTATCCCAGCTTTTGGAAGGATATATCTTGAGAGTAAACCAAGAATAATAAGGCATAAAATTAATACCAAAATTTCCCACATTTGTCTCAACCTCCCTTTATTTAATAGCCTTCATTAATCTTAACTTTACCTTTTCTTTACCAAGAAATTTCATTACTTCAAAGAGTGGAGGGCTAACAGTCTTTCCAGTAAGAGCAATTCTTAGAGCTTGAGCTAAATCCTTTAATTTAACCCCAGAATTCTCAGCAAAACCTCTAAAATACCTTTCTATGGCCTTTTCATCCTCCAAGTCAAGTTTCTCAAGATCTTCTATCAATGCCTTTATAAGTGGCTTGGTATGAGCATTAATAAATTTTTTCTTGGCTTCTTCGTCATATTTCAACTCTTCAAGGAAATAAAAATCAATCATCTCAGCCATTTCTTTTAAGGTTTTCACTCTAACCCTTACACTCTCAATGATCTTTAATAGGTAATCCTCGCTATAGTTAGAAATGGGATAGGCAGAAAGAAAAGGTTTTAGGTGAGGTAAAATCCTTTGCGTTTCCAAATTCTTTAACCAATAGGCATTGAAAGTTAGAAATTTTTCAGGGTCAAAACGTGCCGGGGAGAGATTAACCCGATTGAGTTCAAATTTTTCTATTAATTCCTCTAAGGTAAAATATTCTTGATCCCCATACCCCCATCCCAGCCGAGCCAAATAGTTAATCACTGCTTCGGGAAGATATCCTTCCTCTTTGTATTCCAAAATAGACTTTGCTCCATGTCTTTTAGAAAGCCTTGCTCCATCAGGACCAAGTACCATAGGAATATGGGCAAAATAGGGTAGATCAACTCCTAAAGCCTGATATATAAGTAGCTGTTTTGGGGTATTAGAAATATGATCATCTCCTCGTATAATATGGGTAACTCCCATAGTGAGATCGTCAATTACTACTGCAAATTGATAAGTAGGGGTTCCATCGGAGCGCAAAATAATAAAATCATCCACTTCTTCTGGTGGAAAAACAATTTTTCCTCTCAGGAGATCCTCAAAAATTATTTCCTCCTCTTCAGAAACTTTAATTCTTAATGCTCTTCCTGGCCCTGGTGGAAGCTTTTTTTCTCGGCAAAGACCTTCATAGCGAGGTTTTAACCCCTTCTCTAAAAGGGCCTTCTTTCTCTCTTCTAAAAACTCCTTAGAACATTCACAATAATAGGCTTTTCCTTCTTCATAAAGTCTCTTTGCATATTCTTGATAAAGCTCTAAGCGTTCACTCTGAAAATAGGGGCCTTCGTCCCAAAGGAGACCTAACCATTCCAAAGCCCTCTTTATTGAATCTACATACTCTTCTTTAGATCGTTCTCTATCCGTGTCTTCAAAACGCAAAATAAATTTACCATTATGATGTTTTGCAAAAAGATAATTAAAGAGTGCAGTTCTTGCACCTCCTAAATGGAGATGTCCCGTAGGACTCGGGGGAAATCTTGTTACTACCTTTTCCAAATTATACCCTCCTCAATATATAATAATACCTCCGTATCCCACTACCGCAGAATAATCTCCCGTTATATCTCCTGAAGTAGCATAGGCAATGAGTTCAGCTCCTGATGCTTCAAGCTCCTTTGTAGCCACAATTAAAGTGCTCACAGGTAAAACTCCACACATACTAATCCTATTTTCAAAAACAACCCTCATTAAACCCTCTTCAGACAATTTTAAGATTTCTTCAATAACTAAGCTATCCTTTTTTTCTGCAAGGCTCTGTGGTTCATAGTGGCTGAAATCAGAACTTGCCACAATCACTACCTCTTTTTCTTCCAGAGAAGTATAGTCATCTATAGCTTCTGCAATGGCTTTCCCTAAACTCTTAATTTCCTCCAAATCAAGCTCCATTAATACTATGGGCACAATTTCTACTTTTTCGTTTAAATATTGCAAAAAGGGAATTTGCACTTCTAGGGAGTGTTCTCTTAAATGTGCCAATGTATCCTCCAACACTAAAGGGCATTTTTCCTTTATAAGTTGATTTAAATCTTTATTGATTTGGACCTCTCCAAGGGGTGTGATAAAACTTTCTCCATTATATAGAGACACCCTTTCTCCAAGACCCGTGTGATTAGGACCTAAAAGGATAGCTACATCAGGAGGTTCTACTCTCCCATATACTTTGCCAGCTACTCTACCTGAATACATATAACCTGCGTGAGGTACTACTATCCCAAGGGCAGAAATTTTTTCTTCACTTTCCTCAACCAGTTCCTCTAATTGGGTGGCAAGCAAATATTTGTCTCCAGGATAAAAATATCCTGCTACTGCTGGTTTTCTCTTCATTCTCTCTCCTTTAGGCTTTTTATATATTCTAAATCTTCTGGAGTATCCACTTCAGGAAAATCCTTTGGAACAATGGTGACAGCAATCTTATAACCATTTTCAAGTGCTCTTAACTGCTCTAACTTTTCTGCTTGTTCTAACTCCCCCTGCTCTAATCTCACAAAGGTGTCTAAAAAACTTTTTTTGTAAGCGTATACTCCCAAATGTTTTAAATATATAGGTTCTTTCCCAGAAGCTCTGTGAAAGGGGATAGGACTTCTTGAAAAATACAAAGCACACCCTCTTTTGTCTAAGACTACCTTTACTTTATTTGGATTGTGTAGATCAGGCTTATTTTTAATAGGTGTAGCTAAAGTTGCCATAGTTATATCGGAATTTAAAATAAGAGGTTTTATAAGAGGAGAAAGATACTCTGGAGGAAATAAGGGTTGATCCCCCTGAAGATTGATTATAAGATCCTCATCTTCAAAACCAAGAAGATTCACTGCTTCTGCAACCCTATCTGTCCCAGAGGGATGAACTCCTGTCATAACTGCCTTTCCACCAAAATTTACGACTGTATCAAAAATTCTCTTATCATCGGTAGCAACATAAACCTCTTTTAACCCTGTGGCTAATGCTCTTTCATAGACATGTTGGATCAAAGGTTTTCCCCATAATTTTACCAGAGCTTTACCTGGAAAGCGTTGGGACCCATAGCGCGCTGGAATTATAATTACTTGTCTCATAAGTTAAATATTAATCTATCTTTTCCAAATTAAAAGTGTCTGCGCCCTATAAGCTGGTTTTACCTTGTATTCTATAGAGAAGTACATTGTAGGGGCTCCTCTTTCTGTGCTCAAAAGATCTAAACAATGTAGGGGCAAATCACGATTTGCCCAAAGAATACAAAAAAGTAGGGGCTCAGCATGCTGAGCCCAAAAGGTTTGAATGTTTAAATCGTAGGGGAAATTCAAGAATTGCCCCAAAATCCAAAAACCTGCAGGGGTGCCCCTTGCGGGTGCCCAAGGAGTCGTAGGGGCAGATTACGATCTGACCCAAAAATTTGGCGATTCGTGAATCGCCCCTACAATTTGACTATTTGGGCACAGCGGTGCGGAGCCCCTTACAAACAAACCCATTTGGACAGAACATATCACACCCCTTATGAGACATTTTAAAATAGTAACCACACACAACCCCAAAGACCCTTGAATTTTATAACTTTGAGATTAAGATTATTAAAATCTCTAATAGGAGTCTAGTTATTAATGGCCAAAATTAAAGTTGCTGAATTAGCTGAAGAACTTAAATTAAGTCCTAAAGAGCTTTTAGAAAAATTAAAAGAACTGGGCTATCCTCAAAAAACTGCTTCCTCTACTCTCTCCACATACGAAGCTGAAGAAATTAGAAAGCTTTATACCAAAAAAACAGATATAATCATCATAAAAAAAGAAGAAAAAAAAGCCCTAGAGGAAGAAAAACCCAAAAAAAGGATACTTGTCATCAAAAAGCGGGCAGAAGTTGAGGAAGTCACACCTCCAGAGGTTGCTGCTGAGCCTATAAGTGAACCCTTAGTTGAAAAAATAGCAGAGGAAACTCCTCAAAGTATTACAGAAATTCCCTCAGTGCCACCTGAAGTAATTGAGGAGGAGGAAAAACTAACTATTAAGAGTGAAGAGGAATTAAGGCTCCCTCCTGAGGAAATAACTCCTGCAGAGGTTTCAGAGGCAGAAAGTGTTAGTGTTTCAGAAAAAAGAGTGGTAACTGATTTTAAGCCTCGTAGAGAGAGAGCCCCGCATTATGCACCAGAAATCCCAAAAGAACCTGAAAGAGAGGAACTTCGTAAACGAAAAAAAGAACTTGAAGTTAAAG
>CALLJI010000174.1 GCA_938091475.1 uncultured Caldimicrobium sp.
AAGAAGGGTTGAATCCCTTACCTTATCCTACAAATTTTAATTATCCCCTTTGTAAACCTTCTAAAATCTTTCTCTATTTCTTTCCTCAGGATCTATATCTTAATCTTACTAATCTTGCCCTTCAAGAATATTTGGCCCTTACTTTCTATAAAATAAAATACTTTTTCAAAGGATTAAAGTAGCGATGTGGTCACTATTTTAATGTGTCACACTCAATTACTACTCTGAAATATCGCATAACAGATGTTTTGTGCTTTATCTTGGTCAAACGGTTTATTCCTTAGGATCAATTCAACAATTGTTTCAAAAATATTTTATAGGTGATTCACGAATGGCCCTAAATTCTTAGGAGCTATTCAAGAATTAACCCATAAAACCGTAGTTGACTACAGATAGATTTGTAGAGGCAAAGCACGATTTACTCAAAAATTTGAAAAAAATTCTGTAGGGGCAGCCTTTACGGCTGCCCAATCCCCAATCTGGGCACGGCGGTGCCGTGCCCCTATGGATTTGGGGCGATTCGTGAATCGCCCCTACCTTTAAAACCTCTTTGGGCAAGGCATGCCGTGCCCCTACAAAGTTTACTGGGCAATTCGTGAATTGCCCCTACCATTAAACCCCTTGGGCACGACATGTCGTGCCCCTACAAGTTTGAATTTTTGAGGATTGATAGAAAAAAAGATCTGTAGGGGCTCGTCTTGCTGTGCTCGATAGATTAAAAAATGGTAGCCGCAGGCTTTAGCCTGCGAGAGAAATATTTGTAGGGGCTCAGCCTGCTGAGCCTAAGAAATTTAAAAAGCGTAGGGGCAACCCTTGCGGTTGCCCAAATCGGGCACGGCGGTGCCGTGCCCCTACGGATTTGGGGCGATTCGTGAATCGCCCCTACCTTTAAAACCTCTTTGGGCACGGCATGCCGTGCCCCTACAAACAAAATCTTTTTTGGTAAAGTATACCACACCTCCAAAATGTGACATTTCAAAATAGGAATTAAGTGTGACATTTTAAAATAGTAACCACACCATTCTCCGTGTGACTTGACATCAGGAATAACAAGGTTTAAAGTAGCAATAGGAAAATCATCAAGGGGTGAGGTCAGGATGATAGAAGTAATCAAAAAATTAAAAGAGGAGCATCTTGAGGCAATAGAAAGTTTTATTGAGAAAGAGGCTGAAAATATAATCCAAGTGGTAGAATTAAGTAAAAAGGTTATTTTAAATGGTGGGAAGCTTTTAATTTTTGGTAATGGAGGCTCTGCAGCAGATGCCCAACATTTAGCGGGAGAATTAGTAAATCGTTTCAAAAAAGAGAGGGCCCCTTTACCAGCTATTGCCTTAACTACTGATACCTCCGTGCTAACAGCCATAGCCAACGATTATGATTTTTCTCAAGTCTTTGTCAAACAAATTCAAGCCTTAGGAAAAAAAGGGGACCTTGCCTTTGCCATAAGTACAAGTGGAAAATCCCCTAATATTATTGAAGCTTTAAAAGTGGCAAAGGAAATGGGGCTTTATACAGTTGGCTTAAGTGGAGGCACAGGGGGTGATATGGCTGCATACTGTGATCATCTACTCATAGTTCCCTCAAAAAATACTCCCAGAATTCAAGAAGGTCATTTGTTTTTTTTACATATCTTTTCAGAACTTTTGGAAGAACTACTTTTTTCTTAAAGATGCTTCTTGCAATTGAAACTTCCTGTGATGAAACAGGAGTAGCCCTCTTCTCTGAAGAGGGAACTTTAATCAAAGACTATGTGTATTCTCAGGTTGCCCTTCACAGCCCCTTTGGGGGTATTGTGCCAGAATTAGCCAGTAGAAAACAGCTTGAGATACTCTATCCTTTGGTTAAAAGGGCTTTAGAAGAAAATAATATCAAGCTAAGTGATCTCAAAGCCATTGCGGTGACTTTTGGCCCTGGACTTATTGGTTCCCTTTTAGTGGGGGTTACCTTTGCCAAAGCCTTATCCCTTAGCCTTAGGATACCTCTTATCGCCATAGATCATCTTGCAGCTCATCTCTTTTCTATTTTTTTAGAGAGCGAGGTACCTTTCCCCTACCTTGGGCTTTTAATATCAGGAGGGCATACAGCCCTTTTTATGGTGAAGGATTTTGATGAGTATGAGCTTCTTGGACACACTCGAGATGACGCAGCAGGAGAGGCTTTTGATAAAGTAGCTAAACTCTTAGGACTTCCCTACCCAGGAGGTCCTATAATAGATCAATTAGCCCAAAAGGGAAATGCCTCCCGCTATAATTTGCCTCGTCCAATGTTAGAGGAGAATAATTTTGATTTTAGTTTTTCTGGGCTAAAAACCGCTATTTACTTATTACTTAAAAGGGAGCAAGAAATCTCAAAGGAAGATCTTTGTGCCAGTTTTCAGCTTGCCCTTTGTGAAGTTTTAGTAGAAAAGACTCTAAGAGCTTCTCGCTTATTAAAGGTGCCTAATATTGTAGTAGCTGGAGGAGTTTCAGCTAATAGCTTTTTAAGAAGGCTCTTTATGGAGAGAGCAGAAAGAGAAAATATTTTCTTTCCTCCTTTACCATATTGCACGGATAATGCAGCTATGGTAGGATTTCTTGGTTGGGTAAAATGGAAAAAGGGTGATTTTGCAAGTTTAGAGGCCGAGCCTTACACAAGAGCCCTGTTTAAAAAGGCTACCCTTCCCCTTCTTTGAGCCCTAATTCTTTAAGCTTCTTCTGTAAATAAGTCCTCTCTAAGCCGATTTCTTTGGCAGTTTTTGAAATATTTCCTTTATAAAATTCAAGTTTTCTTTTGAGAAACTCTCTTTCAAAGAGCCATTTTGCCCTTTTAAAGTCCTTTTCCTCAAACCAAGGCTGTACATCCTCTCCATTATGTTCCCTTCTCCCTAAGGAGTACCAAATTTCCTTTGGTAAGTCCTTAAGAGTAATTTCTTCTTTGTTGGTTAAAATTACCAATCTCTCTAAACAGTTTTTAAGCTCCCTTACATTTCCTGGCCAGGTATATTCTTTAAAGAGCTCAAGAATGGCTGGATCAAGAGTAATTCTTTTTAACCCCACCTTTGAGGCCAGTTCTTTGAGAAAGGCCTCACAAAGAAGAGGTATATCCTCTAATCTTTCCCTTAAAGGTGGAATGTGTATGGGAAACACATTTAGTCTATAATACAAATCTTCTCTAAAGCGTCCTTTAGAAATTTCTTCCCGAAGGTTTTTATTGGTAGCAGCAATTATTCTTACATCAACCTCTATAGCTTTTTGTGCCCCTAATCTTTCTATTTTTTTCTCCTGCAGTACTCTTAAAACCTTGGCTTGGGCAGATAGATTCATATCTCCAATTTCATCCAAAAAGAGGCTACCCCCCTGGGCTTGTTCAAATTTACCTTTTTTAGAGGTTCTGGCATCTGTAAAAGCCCCCTTTTCGTATCCAAAGAGTTCTGCTTCAATTAAAGTTTCAGGAATAGCAGCACAGTTAACCTCAATAAAGGGGCCCTTTGCTCTCTTAGAATGTTGGTGTATAAGGCGTGCAACTATTTCTTTTCCCACTCCCGACTCCCCTGTTATTAAAACTGTAGTATCTGTGGGAGCAACTTTTGCTATAAACTCTCTAATTTGAATTATAGGAGGGGAGTTTCCTATTAGTTCTATCTTTCCAAAGAGTTTATCTCTAAGCTCTTTATTTTCTTCTTCCAATTTGGATAATTTTAGGGCATTCTCTAAGGAGACAAGAACGCGTTCATAGGAAAAGGGCTTTTCTATAAAATCAATCGCACCAAGTTTAATACATTTCACCGCACCCTCTATGGTGCCATGTCCGGAAATAATAATGACTGGTAGAGAGGGATGGAGTTCCTTTATAGTTCGTAGAACCTCCATTCCATCCATATCCTTTAGCCATAAATCAAGGAAAATGGCTTGGGGGGCCCTTTGAGAAAGAAGAGAGAGTGCCTCTTTTGCAAAGGCAAAGGTTTTTACTTCATACCCTTCATCCTGAAGGATACCACCTAAGGATTCTAAAATACCCACTTCGTCATCTATTATCCAAATCTCATACATATTTTATAGTATACCGCCAAAGGGGGATTTTTCAGTATGTTAAATCTTTTTAAAAACCATTTAAATATCTTTTTACGGGCAGGGGCAAGCCCTGCCCCTACAAGT
>CALLJI010000175.1 GCA_938091475.1 uncultured Caldimicrobium sp.
TTTTGGTAAATTTAGCTTAGGAACAATAAAAGGATGAAGCTCATAACTTTCAAGATCCAATCTTTTGACCCACTCTTTGTAAAAGGATGTATAAACTTTTTTTACAGGTATTTCCTCCGGATGAACTAAAAAATGTTCAAATACCTCAACAAACTCTATGCCATACTCTCGACAGAGCTTGGCTATTTTTTTATTTCTCTCTCTACCTTTCCAACTGTAAGAGCTCGTGGTATAGATGTGGCTTGGTTTATAAGTTTCGAATACCCGCTTAAGCGCATTTTCTGTGGTATCATAGAAACAGTAGAGCTTTACCTTTTTTGATAGATTTTTCACAGCCTTGAAGAGATAGGTAAATCTTTTTACATCTACCTGTAGATCCTCTATAATCTCAGTATCAAAGACAAAAAGAGGTAAGATTTCCTTGTGTCTCTGTGAAGCCAGAGCTAAAGCTCTATTATCCTCTAATCTGAGATCCCTCTTAAAAAGGTATACAGCCCTCATATCTTTACTCCGGCTAAGTATATAGGTTGCCTCTGAGTAGGGGCCTCCAGTCTACTATTGCTCATCCACTTTCTTTGCTCTCCCTTTGCCTTTGGTTAAGTCCTTTTTTGGGTCACCTTTGGAAATTATAAGATCCAATAAAAATTAATCAATTAAATACTTTTTTTGAGGGGTCCTATGGTAGGGCATATCTTGCCGCCAAAACAATATAGGGACACACCATGCTGCGCCCAACGGTCATTAAAAAATAGTGGCGACAGACCTTACGGGTGCCCGAATGTGGTTTTAAAAAACCCTTTAGGCACATGAAATCTTGGCCTGAATACTGAATTGCTTCTTTGGTTGGTCTTCCCTTGCCCACACAATGTGACGTTTCAAAATAGTGATTAAGTGCGACATTTTAAAATAGTAACAACACGCATTCCCTTATAGTATTGAAAAAATTTTAAATGAGGCCAAGTTTATTGAAAAATCAAAGAGTGCGGCCGTAGCTCGGATGGAGCACGCGTGAATGGCATTCACGAGGTCGTGGGTTCAAGTCCCACCGGCTCCATCCTATTTAATATCAAGAATATACGAATATCAAAAGGCTCACACACCAATGATAAAAAGAAATGCGCTATAATTCTAAGTCCCTTTGCAAAATATATTTTTTAACATACTCATAAGGTAAGTCACATTGTTTTGCTCCCTCGTATAATCTATTTCTATATTCTTCAGAGGGCTTATTCTTCTCTTGTGGATCTCTCAGATATACCCAAGCTTTATATTCCCTCCCTAGGTCATCTTTTACAAGAATTTTACAGCGTTGGTATACTTGAGGAAAACCCTCATATTTATCCAATTTCTTTAAATCCTCTTCGGTTATTTCATAAAGTGCTCCCCAGACTATATTTCCCTCTTCCTCCACAATATTTGCCACTGCACCTCTCCATTTAGAAGAATATCCATCATATATGAATTTATACCCTTCTAGATAGGCTCTCTTTATGAATTGGGAATTTGGGCATCTTTCTTTCATTTGTTCCTGATACATATTTGATCCATAAGCAAAGTAATAGATTTTCATTTCGATCCACCCCCTAAGCTATGAAATTTTTGAAGTACATATCTCTATGCTATTTGCCCTCCAAAAAAGAACTCAATCGTAAAATTCAATCATAAAATAACGATATTTAAGGGGAACCTTTTGTTTTTCGAGTTTAGGATTAGCTCTTTCTTTTAAGCCCATTTGTTCAAAGTAATGTACCCATAGATGGGAAATGAGTTTTTCATTTAGAGTTTTTGGAGGAATTGGTTCTATAAGCCTTGCTGGATAAATTTTCTCCTTGTGACAAAAGATAAGGATATTTCTTTTGAGGTCATGGAGAAAAATTTTTTCATTCCTTAAACGGTTAGCGAAATATTTAGAAAGCGGAAAAATAATATCGTATTTAGGTCTGAATGGGGCATAAAGGCAGCCACCTTCAATTTCCTGAAATCTAAGGAATCCTTTCATTCTGTGAATTTCTCTTCTAACTTTTTTAGAAGTTGTGAGAATTCTAAAAAGTAAAGGATGGGTATAAAAATTTATACATCTATCTTTTTCCCAGGTCTCCAAGAGAAGTGTAAAGGTTTCGTGGATTTTATCGTCTTCGCTTAGAAGATAATAAAAGAGTGTAGTTTGAAGCTCGAAGGGTAATTCCTTGAGTCGTTCAATAACTGAATTTTTCTCCTGAGCAAAGAGAGAACCTTGAGAGATTTTCAAATAAGGTTTGATTTCATTGAAAAAGGCAGGATTCTTCATAGAGCGAAATTTGTTTTCCTTGAGATTTTAGAAGAATTTTCTTCAGATGAGATTTATGATCAAGGGCTTTAATGCTTTCAAAATACTTGCCATTTATGGTTATAAAGTATTTGGCTCTGTTTACAGAAACTCCTAATTTCTTTAAGGTGATAAGATCCATGGTAGAATCTCTCCTTGCCTGAATAATTCTTTTTGCACTAATGGGTCCAATGCCTGGGACTCGCAAGAGGCACTTATAAGATGCACTGGTGATCTCAACAGGAAAGAGATGTAAATTATTTAGAGCCCAAGCTAATTTTGGATCAATTCTTTCTTGAAGATAAGGGGAATCCTCAGGAAAAAGTTCTTCTACTTTGAAATGATAAAATCTTATTAACCAATCTGCCTGGTAAAGTCTATGTTCCCTCAGA
>CALLJI010000176.1 GCA_938091475.1 uncultured Caldimicrobium sp.
AAGGGATTGTAATTTAAAAAAAAGATGTTATATTTTAAAAATCATTTTTACAAGTGAGGAGGTAAGTAGCGTGCCAGTAAGAATAAGGCTTATGAGGATGGGAAGAAGGAAAAGACCTTTTTTTAGAGTAGTAGTAGCTGATGCAAGAGCTCCAAGAGATGGTAGATTTGTAGATATTTTAGGTTATTATGACCCTCTGAAGGAGCCTTATGAATTTAAAGTCAATCCTGAAAAAGTTAAACTTTGGTTAGAAAGAGGCGCAGAACCTACAGAGACAGTTAGAGCCCTGTTAAAAAAGGAAGGTCTTCTATAATCTTTTCTATATTTCAGGAGGAGGATTGAGATGAGTAAGCTTAGGGACTTAGTTGAACAGATTGCAAAGGTTTTGGTGGATAAACCTGAGGCTGTACAAATTAATGAAATTGAAGGTGAACAAACCTCTGTCATTGAATTGAGGGTAGCCAAAGAGGATTTAGGCAAAATTATTGGAAAAGAGGGCAGAACTGCTAAAGCTATAAGAACAATTCTGGGGGCAGCTGGTAGCAAACTGAAGAAAAGAGTAGTTTTAGAGATCATAGAATAATTTTAGTTGGCCAAACCCCATTTTATACCACTCTTTAAAGTTCTATCGACTCATGGATTGAAGGGTGACCTTAAGGTTGCCCTTCTTACAAATAATCCTGGACTTATATCATACATAAAAAAGGTCTATATTAAAAATAACTGGGAAAATCCTTTTAAAATCAAGTATATTAAAAAAGGTCCGGGCTTCAATATTTATATTCTCTCTTTTGAAGAGACAAACTATGACTTAGCTTCTTCTTTGGTAAATCAATTTTTATATTTAAATCTTTCGGACTTACCCCCAACGAAAGAGGAAGAATTTTACTATTATCAATTAGAAAATTTAACTGTGATTGATACTCAAGGAAAAGAGTGGGGAACAGTGGTAAGTGTTATGCCCGTAGGGGAATATGAACTTCTTCTTATTAGAACCGAGGATAAAAGGGAATTTTATCTTCCCTTAGTGGAGGAGTATGTAGAAAAGGTAGATTTAGAAAAAAGACTTCTCTTGGTGAAAAATATAGATGATTTGGTAGAAAGTCAGAGGTAAGATGCGTTTTCATATTCTCACCATCTTTCCAGAGTATTTTGACTCTCCCTTGAGAGTTGGACTCTTAGGGAAAGCTATTAAAAAAGGACTTATTCAGATTTATATTCACCAGCTTAGAGATTTTGCTATGGATAAGCACAAAGTTGTAGATGATAAGCCCTATGGTGGGGGAGAGGGCATGGTTTTTAAGCCTGAACCTCTCTATAGAGCAATAGTCAGTATCAAAGAAAGGGATCCCGAGGCCAAGGTAGTCTATCTCTCACCTCAGGGCAAGTTGTTTCATCATCATCTTGCTTTAAAGCTTTCTCAGGAAAGAAGTTTGCTCCTGCTTTGTGGGCGCTATGAAGGCATTGATGAGAGAATCAAAGAAAGCCTTGTAGATGAGGAAATTTCCATAGGGGATTATGTAGTCTTCGGTGGGGAAGTAGCTACTCTTGTCTTAATTGAAGCTATAAGTAGGCTGATACCGGGAGTTGTAGGAAAGAAAGATTCAGTTGAGAAAGAATCTTTTTCTGGACATTTATTGAAATACCCCAGTTACACCAGACCAGCCCATTTTATGGGGATGAAAGTGCCAGATGTACTTCTTTCTGGAAATCATTCTCAAATAGAAAAATATAGGAGAGAACTTTCCTTAAAAATAACTCTGGAAAAGCGCCCTGAACTCTTAAATAAAGCTCCTTTAGATAAAGAAGATCTAAAAACCCTTAAAAACTATTTGACACAACAGAAAATTTATATCTTCCTTGTCCATTATCCTGTTTACAATAAGAGAAGGGAGATCATTGCCTCTGCTATAGCTAATATTGATTTACACGACCTTTCTCGTCTTGCCCGCACCTATGGAATAGAGAGAGTATACATTATTCAGCCCATAGAGGAACAAAGAATTTTTGGAAAAACCTTAATAGAACATTGGATAAAGGGAGGGGGTAGGGAATATAATCCTTTGAGAAGTGAAGCTCTAAGTTTGCTAAAAATTGTCTCAAACATAGAGGAAGCTATAGCAGATATTAGGCAGAAAGAGGGTATGAGACCGGTTCTCATTGGAACAGATGCAAAGGCCAAAAGGAGCTATCTCACTCCTGAAGAGGTGAGATCCCTCCTTTTTGAAAAACCTATAGTGTTAGTCTTTGGTACAGCCTGGGGATTAGAGGAAAACTTTCTTCATCAATGTGACTATTTCCTTGAACCCATTTGGGGAAGATTAGATGAGTATAATCATCTCTCTGTTAGATCAGCAGCCTCCATTCTTTTAGACAGAATTCTTAGACCTTATCTTCTTTTCAAGAAAACCTCCTAATTAACTTCAATTCTTATTTGGAATCCCTATGCCTATCCTACAATGTGGTTTTAAAACCCCTCGGGCAGGGGCAAGCTCAGCCCCACAGAATAAAACTTTTGGGCACGACGGTGCCGTGCCCCTACAAATTTTCGGGCGATTCGTGAATCGCCCCTACGCCTAAAATCATTTGGGTACGACATGTCGTGCCCCTACAATTTTATGTTTTTGGTTTAAAAAAAAACTGTAGGGGCCCGTCTTGCTGAGCCCAAGAAATAAAAATGGTAGCCGCAGGCTTTAGCCTGCAATAATCACTTGTAGGGGCTCGTCTTGCTGTGCCCAGAAATATCAAATAAGTGTAGGGGCAAATCACGATTTGCCCCAAAAATTGGGCGATTCGTGAATCACCTCTACATTTGAAACTTGCGTCTGCCCAATTCAAAACCTGTAGGGGCAGCCCTTGCGGGTGCCCAAATGCAGTTTAAAACCCTTTGGGCAGGGGCAACCCCTGCCCCTACAAATTCTGGGCGATTCGTGAATTGCCCCACGGGTAAAACCCATTTGAGCATTACTTGAAATGCTCAAATGATATGATAGACTAATGTTGTATCTGAACTATGTGGGATTGAAAGTCTGCGTAGACCAATCCATCTGCATCGTCTACCATTGTTGCATCTGAACCTTCTATCTTTGCATGTCCCAGTGACCACCCCTCGCAGATAGCGGGGGGAGTTGTGTATGAAACAAATGAGATTTAGGGCATAGGGGAGAGAAGTTTTAAACCCCTTGGGCACGGCATGTCGTGCCCCTATGAAAAAACTTTTGGGCTCCTCTTGCCGTTCCCCAGACGATTTTTAAAATCCTCTCAAACTCCCTTGAAATATTTTAAAATTGATATATGCTAAAAACTATGGAAGAATTAGCCAGGTTTGGAATATCAATCCCTAAGGAACTTCTTGCTGCCTTTGATGAATACATAGAAAAAAAACATTATGCAAACCGATCAGAGGCTATCAGGGATTTAATAAGACAAAAATTAGTAGAAGAGGAATGGAGAGAATCAAAAGAAGAAGTAGCAGGAGTAATTGCCTATCTCTATGATCATCACCATAGAGAACTTTTTGATAAATTACTTGCC
>CALLJI010000177.1 GCA_938091475.1 uncultured Caldimicrobium sp.
TCCTCAGGGGTGATGGCTTTTAGGCAATGATAATGTCCCTTGGGGCAGGTTCTCTCAAAACAGGGGGAACAATCTATGGATATTTTTAAAACCTTAGCCTTGGGATTGAGAGGTCCTGTTAGAAGGGGATCTGTGGAGCCAAAAATAGCTATTTGTGGAAGCTTTAAAGCTGCTCCAAGATGCATAAGTCCCGAATCATTTGAAACTAAAAGGGCAGATAGTTTTAAAATTCCTGCTAAGAGAGTTATTTCTGTCACACCACAAAGGTTGTACACTTCCTTTAGATTATCCTGAATATAATCCCCCAAGGCCCTCTCTTCACCCTTTCCCACCACTAAAACTTTAAATCCTTCTTTTACTAATTTTTTAGCCAGTGCTCTATAATAATCTTCAGGCCATTTTTTTGCAGGCCCATAGGCAGCACCGGGTGCCATAACTATAAAAGGCGATTTTCCTAATTCTATTTTCAAGGCTTTCAAAAAGCCCTCAGCAGCTCTAATTTTTTCCTCTCTCAGAGGCAAGACAAGCTCTCTATCCCTGATATTATAGCCAAGTTTTTCCAGTAAATAGAGATAATAATCCCTCTGATGGATTTTGCCCTGAGGTGGTTTTATTCTTTTAGTCAACAAAAGGCTTCTTCCATCTGTGGCATAACCCATAATTTCTTTGAAACCTGCTCTCCAGAAGAGCCAGGCAGAAGAGAAGGAATTGGTTAAAAGAAGAGCCTTCTGGTTTTTGAATTTTTTGAGTTCTTCAAGGCTTAATTTTTTATTTTCTTTGAGGTAGGGAAGGAGTGTCACCCCTGGGAAATCTTCAAAGAGGTTTAAAAAAGAGGGAGGACCAAATAAGTAAAGCTCCTCTTTATCACACAAATTATTATAAACTGGGGTTGCCATTATGGCATCTCCAAGCCAATTAGGAATACGCACTATCATCAAAGAGCCTCTTAATTAAAAGTGTAGCAAAACTTGCTTTCTCTAAGTAAAATTTTATTCTATAACTATTATTCTCAACTTTTTCATAACTGAGATTTTGTGGAAAAATTATAGCAGGTCTTGGATATGTCTTAAAGACAAGACCTTTAATAAAGGTTCTTAAGTTTTTTAAATCCTCAAAGCCTTCTTTTTTTAAAACCTTTAGATAAAGGGTTTTTAGTGGGAGTTCAGGATGATCTTCAAGGTGGATCCTGGGAGAAGGGAAGGGTATCTTTAAGCTCATCAAGATATTTAATTTCTCTTCAGGGAGTGTTTTGTAAAAATAGAGTTCCCCCCACAAAAAGGGCATTTTGAAATGTACTAAATTAAAATATTTTAACACCTCCTTTAGCACCTCGTTCCAAAGATAGCTTTGATAAACATTGCCTAAAAAAAAGAGAAAATCTAAATCAATGAGATGAAGAGCTCTTTTAAAGGTTCGTTGAGATGGTTTATGCGTAGCTAAAAAGGAAAGAAGATTTTTTTTCCAAGTGAGTTTGGCATATTCTATACAGTTTTGCCATTTTTTCCAATTTTTTTGAAGACAATCTCTTAATTTTTTAGAGGAGGTAATTTCATCAAAACTTGAGTAAGCTAAAATTAAATAAAGAGCTCTCTCATAGTTTCCCAGGATGATCTCCTTTACTGGAAAGGCTTTACTCTCCTTAATCGAGGAGAACCTCTGCTCATCAAAATAGTTGGGAAGACCAAAAATTCTAATTTTTTCTATTTCAGCTTCAAGGACATCTTCTTGAATGTAAGTTTCTCTTACGACGATTTCAAAATTATTACCTAAGAGTTTATCTTTATCCATAGGATGCTTTGATTTTCCCAAGTAAGTTAACTCAAAGTTTTTGTCCTTTAGATCCCTTTTAGGCCCGTTATGAATGGTTATATACTGAAAGGTAAGGGCTTTTTTATCTTTTAACCCTCCATAACCAAAGTATTTCAGGGAGAGTTTCCATTTTTTTGCAATTTTTCCTATAGCCTCCCAGGTGGTAATATCCCACTTTTTGAGTAAATAGAGGGAGAAATCCCCCTCTTTAGAGGGCTGAATTGAGGCAACCTCTGAGACGACAAAATCTTTAGGAGAAGATTTTAATTTATAAGACACTGAAATTATTTGTTAAGAACTTCCATTAACTTTTCAGGTATATCAAAATTGGCATACACTTGTTGTACATCATCCAAATCTTCCAAGGCTTCCATTAATTTAAGTAAGCTTTGGGCGGAATTTTCCTCAGTGATGGGAACGGTATTTTTAGGAACCATAGTTATTTTAGCAGAAATTATCTCAATGCCAGCTTTCTCTAAGCTTTCTTTTATTTTCTCAAAATCTTGGGGTGCAGTAACCACTTCAATTTCGCTTTCATATTCCTTTGTGTCTTCTGCTCCATTTTCAATAGCGATTTCTAAAACTTTTTCTTCCTCCTTTCTTGGTACTACGATAAGTCCCTTTTGTTCAAATATCCAGGCAACTGCTCCAGGTTCAGCTAAATTTCCTCCATATTTACTAAAGAGATGTCTTATTTCTGAGACGGTTCTTTTCCGATTATCAGTGATAGCATTAATGAGTATAGCTACCCCACCTGGGCCATATCCTTCAAAGACGGCTTCTTCAAATTGGCTACCCTCCTCTAAGCCTAAGGCCTTTTTGATAGCTCTTTCAATGTTCTCCTTAGGCATATTAACAGCACGAGCAGCTTGGATGGCTGCTCTTAAGCGGGGGTTCATATCAGGGTCTCCGCTACCACCTTGTCTCACAGCGACTATGATTTCACGAATAAGTTTTGTAAAAAGTTGTCCTCTTTTGGCATCTTGGGCTGCCTTTTTTCTCTTGATTTGAGCCCAATGGGAATGTCCAGCCATTCCTCTCCCTCACTTAGCGTTTTTTAATTAATATAGCTTAATCTTTTTTACTTTCAAGATTTGGATATGTAGGGGTGGATTTTTAGGCGCTATTAAAACCTTTTGGGCACGGCGATGTGGAGCCCCTACGAATTTTTGGGGCAATTCGTGAATTGCCCCTACTGGGTTTAAAATTTTTTTACTAGATATTAGCAACACCAGGGAATTTTGGAAAGCTTTGAGCTTGCTCCTCTTTTGGTTTTGAGTTAAAATAATCTTTCCAGAGATGTTTCAAATATTATTTTTAGGGACAGCTGGTGCTCGCTATGTGGTAGCCAAACAACTGAGAGCTTCTGGTGGCCTTCTATTTAAATCTAATTCAGAATATTTACTTTTTGACCCTGGGCCTGGTACCTTGGTTTATCTTGCCAAATATAAAATCCCTCTTGAAAAAATTTCTAACATATTAGTTTCTCACAAACATTTAGATCATTCTGCGGACTTAAATATTATTGTTGATGCCATAACAGAGGGAGGTTTTAAAAAAAGAGGCACCCTTTTTCTTCCGAAGGAGGTTATAGAGGAGGGCTTATTATTATCCTATCTGCAAGAAAATCTAAAGGAAATCGTCTTTTTAAAAGAAAAAGCCTCCTATGTAGCGGGTCCTTTTAAATTTTACACTACCTTGCCACTGAAACACACTGCTGAAAACTATGGACTAATTTTTGAATTACCAAACAATGAAAGGCTCGGTATTATTACAGATACCGCCTATTTTGAAGGATTAAGTGAGGAGTTCAGAGATTGCCAATTTATTATAGTAAATGTGGTGCGTTTTGAGCCAAAAGAGGGTGTTTTACACCTCTCCATACCAGATGTTAAGAAACTTTTACAAACTCTAAGACCTAAACTAACTATATTAAATCATTTTGGTATGACTATGATTAAGGCTAATCCTTTCAAAGTAGCTCAGAGCCTCTCTCAGGAATACAATCTGCAAGTCATTGCAGCTTACGATGGAATGAAGATAGAGTTATGAAGATCTTAGGGGTAGATCCAGGACTTTTGAATTTAGGATGTGTATTAACTGAGGTGAATAAGGGCAAATGTGAGATTCTTGAAAGTATAACCCTTAAGACTAAAAGTATAGATTCCTTGGCGCAGAGGCTTTATCAGCTTTTTAATAGTTTTAAAAATTTAATAGAGCGCTGTAGACCAGATCTTATAGCAGTAGAGGAACCTCTTGCCAAGACTAATGCTTACACCACAGCTAAAGTGTTTCAGGCCCAGGCTATTGTGCTTATCTTAGCCGAAGAGCAAGGAATCCCTGTAAAAATCTATCATCCCTCATATTGGAAAAATTTTCTCTGCGGAAACGGAAAAGCCTCCAAAGCAGAAGTATTAACTTTTTTAAAAAATATACTTGGAGAGGAAAATTTAAAGAGTAAAATTCAAGATGAGCATATGAGTGATGCTTTAGGGTTAGCTTTGGTTTGTGCTCTTGAAATGAACATTTTTTAAAGGTTGAGGAAAAGTTAAGATGTTATATAAACTCAAAGGAATTTTAGAAGAGGCCTATCCCCCTAATAAAATCATTCTCTGCGCCGATCTCATTTCTTGGGAGATCTTTGTTCCATTAAATATATTTAGTGTGTTAAAAGAAAATTTTTTAGGGAAGAAAATAGAATTGTATGTAGCTGTATTTGTTAGAAAAAATGAAATTCTTGAATTATATGGATTTTTAGATAGAGAGGAGAGGGAATTTTTTCTTCGTCTGAATGCCCTCTCTAAGGTTGGTCCAACTCTTGCTTTAAATATTCTTTCAGTTTTTACCCCTGAAAGTCTACGAAGAGTTATAGAGGAGAGAAAAGTTGAAGAACTCTCAAAAGTTCCAGGTATTGGATTAAAAAGAGCAGAAAAGTTATTTATTGAGCTTAAAGGTTTGTATGGCAAATTAACTAAAAAAGGCTTAACCCTGCCTTTGGAAAAGGAAAGAATTCTCTCTGAAGCAAAAGCTTGTTTACTTAACCTTGGATTTCAAAAGAAGGAAATAGAAGAGGTGCTCTTTAAGGTGTTCAAAGAAGAGGATACCTTAGAGGAACTGATCAAAAAAGCTTTGAAAGA
>CALLJI010000178.1 GCA_938091475.1 uncultured Caldimicrobium sp.
TAGATAAACCAGGTAATTAAAGACCAAGTTTCCTTAGGATCCCAGCTCCAATAATTACCCCAGGCTTGATCTGCCCATATAGCTCCTGTTAAAATCCCCAAAGTTAACCAAAGAAAACCAAAGAGCATAGTTTTATATAAAAAATTATCTAATTGGCCCTTATCAGGGAGATGTTTCCCTATAGCTGGTTTATAACTGAGTAAGTAAAAGATTCCAATTACAAAGGCTAGTGCGAAGGCTGCGTATCCAATAAAGCAAGTTATAACATGGGCAATGAGCCAATTGCTTTTTAAAGCAGGCACAAGAGGCTTAATAGAGGAATCTGTGACAAAACTTGCAAAGGCCATTATTAATGAGGCTAAAATAAAAACGAGACTTCCGAAGACCTTTTTGTTTAGTTTTAATTCCCAAAAAAGATAAATACCTGCCAGACAAAGCCCAAAAAAGATAAGTGATTCATAAAGATTGGAAAGGGGAACATAGCCAAAACCAGTTTGATGAGTTTGAATCCATCTTAGGATGAACCCATAAAAATTTGTAATAAATCCTCCCCAGGCAATGGAAGAGGCTACGATCACTCCCTTATCCCATCCATAAATCCAATAAATTAAATAAAGTACTCCTGCGAGAAGGTAAATAAAGGTACACAGGGCAAAAACTAAGGCATTATCTGGTAAGTAGGTTTTTTCACTAATACTTAGAAATACATAAAGTAAAAGGGCTAATATTATTCCTATAAGAGGACCTTTAAATTTCATCATACACCTCTCCCTCAGTAGAAAATTCTTTTTAATTTATTTCCATTTTAAAACAAATTTTTAAAATAACAATGTGGTTACTATTTTAAAATCGCAAAGTAGGGGCACGACATGTCGTGCCCAAAGATTTAAATAGTAGGGGCAGGGCTTGCCCCTGCCCAAAATGATTTTTTTGTAGGGGCACGGCACGCCGTGCCCTTAAATGGGCAACCGCAAGGGTTGCCCTTACATTTCTTAATTCTCTGGGCTCAGCAAGACGGGCCCCTACGAGTATTTTTCGCAGGCTAAAGCCTGCGGCTACCATTTTTTATTCCTTGCGCACAGTGTGCTGTGCTCCTACAATCCAATTCTTTTGTAGGGGCGATTCACGCATTGCCCAAAAATCGTTGGGGCACGGCACCGCCGTGCCCCTACAAAATACAAAAATTATCCATTAGGTTGCACATTCCTATCAAATTATTCAAAATTAGAAAGCAAAGAAAGAAGAAGTTGATAATTTAACAACATAGTAAAAAAGTGTCACAAGACCATAGGAATAACTAATTTTTAAAATAACAATTCTGTAACCTCTTATTAGGTTTAAAGGTTTATTAAAGGCAGAAGTTTTACACAGATTTCTTCCCAGTCCCTTTCGCCTCTCTCTACTAAGTCCATAAATTCCTCAAGCTCCTTGGTAAATTCTTCGGATACATAGGCTGAAAATCTATTTATTAAATAATGATATACCCCTTTTCCTAAATTAGTAGGTACTAAAGCCCCATTTTTTATTTCATAAATATATCGCCTTTGAAGTAGGGTGGAGACAATCTCAGCATATGTAGAGGGTCTTCCCAGTCCACGGTTTTTCATCTCCTGTATGAGGCTACCCTGATTATAGAGAAATACCTTCGGCACTTTATGAATTTCGGCCTTTTCAGGTTTGGCAGAAGGGCTTAAGGTAAAGAGCTGTGGACTCCTCCAAATTAAGTCATAGCCCCTTTGAATTATTTTCAAATTTAGGGTTTCTTCCCAGGTATAGGAGGGTAAGGTAAATTTAAAGATTCCCTTTAAGATGCGAAGAGGTCTAAGTTGACTGGCTATAAATCTCCTAAAGATGAGGTCATAGAGTTTGAGAGAATCTCTTGTATTTTTAAAACTTATCAAAGCATGGGCTGTTCTAAGTTTTATTTCCTTAATATCCCAAGGATGAGTAGGTCTAATTCCTTCGTGAGCTCCCTCTTTTGACCATTCTCGTGGAAAGAAAAACTCTGCTCCGATGTTTTGCTCAATATAAGGTTTGGCCACTTGATATCTACCTGTTTCAGAGATGCGAGTTGAGTCAGTGCGGTGATAGGTGATTAAGCCTAATTCAAAGAGTTCTTGCAGGAGACTCATCGTATAAGAACTTGAAAAACGAAAATTATAAAAGGCCTCCTCTAAGATAGTATCAGTGGTGTAAGGGGGTGGGGGGGAGAGATCCTCTTCCCACCTTTTTATTTCACTAATTTCGAGTTTATCTAATTCCTTGAATAATGTTTCCGCAAGCTCTTTGTTTTCTAATTCAATAGAGAAGGGTTGTCCTCCTAAAGTAAAGGTGAGGCGGTATTTATATTCTTTGGCTTCTTCTGCTCTTTTTATGACCCACCCTAAAACAGGCGTTTGAACCCTTCCTGCGGAGAGATTTTTTTTATTAAAAGCCTTCCAGAGCTCTTGAGAAAGAGAAAAGCCCACCCAACGGTCTGCTACTCTTCTTGCCAGTTGAGCTTTTACCCTATAAAGATTTAAAAATGAAGCCGTCTCTAAGGCCTTTCTAAAGGCTTTGGGAGTAACTTCATGGATTTCTAATCTTTTGATATTGGGCTGAAAGGGTCTAAGATTAATATAGAGATCATAGGCAATTTTTTCTCCTTCAGAATCAGGATCAGAAGCTATAAAGGTCTCTGATGAGCAGTAAGCTAATGTTCTAAGACCTGCAATCATCTCCTTTTTATCGAAGAGATCCCCTTTGTTGCCCCTTTCTTCGTCCACGATCTCTTGTCCCAGCTTTCTATCAATTTTAATGGTATCAAAGAGTGGGTAGAAATGTCCCTTTCTGTTTAGTACCCCAAAGATGCCCTCTTTTCTGGAGAGATTAAAGAGATGACCAAGGGAGGCACAAACGCTAAGTAGAGTGCCTTCCATAGGTATTTCATACACTAAAAGATTTTTAACCCTCCTTTTAGCAGGTTTTCCAAAAAAGCTGGCTATAGTCTTGGCTTTATGGGGAGATTCAACAATAAGAAGATAATTCTTGAAATCAATAGAGGTCTCCTCTAAGGTTTCTCTCTCTCTCTTTATAGCATCCATAATTTGGGGAAGATCCTTAACAGTTACTTTCCTAAAATCAACCTCCTCTATAAGGAAAAACTTAAGTCTCCTTTTAAGGCTAAAAAAGGCTTTAGCATTATCCACTATAAGTAATGACATTCCAGGAAGAAGACCTCTTGCAGTGAGCCTTGAGACCCTTCCTGATCCTTGAAGATAGACTTGAGCATTACCTATGACAAGGTTGAGTTTCCCCTCTTGGTCTACCTCTAAAAATACCTCTTCTGAATTTTTGAGTTTTTCCATAAAGTGAGCATCCTTTAATTTTGAAGTAAGAAAATCCCCAATCTCACTAACTTTCCTATAAAGCCCTTCATATTGAATAAGGTTTTCCTCTCTTAGGGTTAAATACTTCTTTAAATAGTTTATATAACCAAGGGCTTGAAATCTCTCCTCCTCTTCAAAAAGCGGAAGGAGTATCAAAAGAAGGTTATGAAGAAATTGAGGAGATAAGGGTAGTTCTAAAGAGTTTTCTGATTTTAATAGAGAAAATCTATGTTTAGGGACGCCAAGGAAAATGGTATAAGTGAGGGTCTCGGGGAAGTCAATACCTCTTAAGAGGGGATTAGCTAAGTGAGAAAGCCCAACCGCTAACTCTACCTCTCCCTTTTTTAAGCTCTTAAGAAGTTCATCCTCACTTACCTCAAGATAGGAGACAACGCTTATTCCTTTTTTTCTTAAAAACGCTGTAGCCTTCTCTACTCCTTCCCTTCCATACCCTTCTTCAATAAAAAGAATCCCACCAGGCCCAATAGACTTTACTATTTCACAAACCCTCTCTAAGAGCTCCTCAAAGGTATGAAAAGGAACTTCTAAATATAAATCCTCTACTTTTCTTAAAGAGGATACAAAACGGGTTATTTCAAAACCCAAGAGATTTTGAAAAAGAATGGCTCTATTAGTCTTGGGTTTCAAGGTAGCTGATGATACGATAAGCCTTTTAGCGTTTTTAATATGTTTATCCTTTATTTCTAAAAGTTTTACAAAGTCTTCTTCATCTTTATCTCTCTTTAAGGCAAGAGCTATATCGTTTGCAGAAAAACCTAATAGATAAAAGAGGTGTTCTACATTTTTTCCACTCTTTAAAAAGGAGTCTACATCATCTACAAAGATAAGGGAAAAATCAAG
>CALLJI010000179.1 GCA_938091475.1 uncultured Caldimicrobium sp.
CAACAGAAGAGGAGGTTTATGCCATACTTGGTTTACCCTTTATTCCCCCTGAATTAAGAGAAGATAGGGGAGAAGTGGAAGCTGCCCTGCAGGGGAGATTGCCTAAGTTAGTAGAAGAGGAGGATATTAAAGGAGATGCCCATGTGCATTCTAAATATAGTGATGGAGCAGGAAGTTTAGAAGAAATAATGGCTAAAGCTGAAAGTTTAGGCTTATCTTGGGTGGCTGTGTGTGATCATTCTCAAAGCTTAAAAGTAGCAGGAGGTCTGTCAGTTGAAGACCTCTTTAAAAAGAAAAAAAGAATAGAGGAATTAAATGCCAGATCTACTAAGGTAAAATTAATTATTGGGGCAGAAGTTGATATTCTCTCAGATGGTTCTCTCGATTACCCAGATGAGGTTCTGAAAGAAATAGATTTTGTTATTGCAGCCATACATACAGGCTTTCAACAAGAGGAGAGACAAATTACCCATAGAATTATTTCTGCTCTTAAGCATCCTTTGGTTCACGCCATAGCCCATCCTACAGGGAGAGTAATTGGTGAAAGAGAGCCTTATAGTGTAAACCTCGAAGAAGTGTTTAAATGTGCCAAGGAATATGGCAAGGCTTTAGAGATCAATGCATATTATAAAAGACTTGATTTGAATGATATATATGTCAAAGCTTGTGTAGAATTAGGAATTCCTCTTCTCATTGGTACAGATGCCCATTTTCTTGATCAAATGGAATATCTTATGTTTGGGGTAGCAGTGGCAAGAAGAGGATGGTGTGAAAAAAGGCATCTTTTAAATTCTCTTGATTATGCTAATTTTATAAAATGGTTAAAAAGTTTAAGAGAGTAAAGGTGTGTTTAATTTAGTTCAATTTCCTATAAAAAAATATCTTAATATAGTAAAAACCAAAACACTTCTTGTTAATCAAGATATATCCTTTAGAGAGTTGCTGGAGCTATTTAAGAGGGAAAACCAAAACTTTGCCCTTTTTCTTCGCGAAAAGAAACCGGTAGGTATAATTACTGAAAGGGATTTAGTGAAGGCCTATCTTCAGGGTTATCCTCCTGAGGGTAGTGCCTATCACTTAGCCAAAAAGGAGCTAATAAAAATCAAAAGTTCAGCCTCCCTTCTTCAGGCCCTTAATCTTATGACAGAAAATTTTATCAGACGCCTAATTGTAGTAAATGACCAGGGTGAGTTTGAGGGAGTTATTTCTCAACAAGACTTGATTGCTCTGTCTCCAGAAGAACTTTTTAAAGGGGAGGGTAAAATTAGGGATCTTTTAGATTTTAAATCTGAGCTTATTTATTTGACCGAAGAGGTGACTTTAAGAGAAGCTCTTGAAAAAATGGTAAAGTATAACATTGGAGCCATTCCGATTTTAAATGCAGAGAGAAGGCCTATAGGTATAATTACTGAGAGAGATTTAATTCAATTAAACATAGAAGATCAAAGTAAAATCCTCAAAGATATAGCTTTAAAGGAAGTTATCACCATAAAAGAGAAAGCTCCAATTACTGAAGGCATTCAGCTTTTTAAAAAATATGGCATTAGACATTTAGTAGTAGTTGATGAGGAAGGCAGGGCTGTTAATATACTCTCCCAAAGAGATTTTGTGCAGAGCCTTGCCTGCAGCTATGCAGAGTTTTTAGAGAGGCAACTACAAGAGGCAAAACATTTTATCTCTCTTCTTCCAGAAATGGTGCTTGAGCTCTCGGAATGTGAGCATGAATGCAAAATCACTTGGATGAATGACTTTGCTAAAAGAAATATAGGGGAAGAGTTTTTTGAAAGGGATATCTATAGTCTTTTTGAAGTGGATGCTTGGAATAGACTTTATGGTCAACTAAAAAGGGGAAAATTTCTCTATAAGGAAAAAATAAGGAGCAAAAATGGACAATTTTTTGAAATCACAGGAACCTATCTTGAGTTTGGAAAAAAAGAAGGAAAGATCAAGCTTTTTTTGAGAGATATAACAGAGGAAATTATTAAGGAAGACCGTCTTAAAAATGAGCTAAGATTTCTTAAAAGTTTCTTAGATAATTCCTTAGATTTTATTTTTGTAATCAATAGAGAAGGAAAAATAGTGTTTGCAAATACAGCATTTAAGAAGGCACTTGGCTATTCAGATGAGGAAATTCTTCAAAAAACCATATTTGATATGGTTGAGCTTCCTGGAGAAGAACTCAAGAAAAACATTGAAGTATTAATTAGCAAGGGTATAGAGCTTAGGGCAAGAAGATTTTATAAAGATAGATTGAATCACCTAATACCTGTTGAAATACAAGCTAAATCTGCATTTTTAAATGGAGAATATTTTATTATTGTTAATGCAAGAGATATTAGAGAAATAATACATATTGAAGAGGAGTATAGAAAAGAAATAGAGAGGCTTGTTAAATTTTACAACTTTGTAAATGAGCTAAATCTTGCCTATAGTGAAGTAGAGCTTTGGCAAGCTCTGGAAAAATATTTGTCAAAGGACATAAAAGCTCTTTATTATTACATAATAGAAGTTAGCTCCCTTGAAGTCAAACCTGGTTATTCTTCAAGGGACTCAGAGGATGTAATATCTTGTTTAGAGAAAAATCTCACGAATTGCAGAGTTTTTAAATCAGGCAGAGTTTTCATAGAGAAAAACAACTCTCGCTGTCCTCTACATATGGCAGATAAAGATTTTTATATATGTTTCCCTCTCTTTTTAGAGGGTCGTATATTGGGAATAGCCATTCTTGTAAAAGAAGAGCCCTGTGAGGAAGAGACACTTAAATATTTGGAAGATATTATGCAAGCCTTTAATATGTAT